>JBLNGL010000633.1:0-4402 GCA_050264735.1 Ignavibacteria bacterium
AATTACGGTACTAGTGCCCATTTTTCCTCCTATTGAATAAAATACCAGTAACTAAAAATAGATGAGAGTTTAACAGTATCTCTCTCGTTATTCATAGAAGGGCTTGTAACATAAACGTTAATTTTTTTATGCCATGTCCTGTAATTTACTTTCTTGTCCGGTCCTGTGGTAAAAGGATCAACATAAAATACCTTTGCAGAAATATTGTATTCAGCGGAAGGCAAATTTTTAATAGTAGTTTCGAATCCGTTAAAATCATCAAGGTCATTATAATTTGGATAATGCTCTCCCGGTGCCGGTCCCAAGCTTGCCGGAGATGTAAGGTGAGAAATATTTGAATCCGCACTGTCTGCCGTAGCTAAATCAAAAGCTTTCCCATTTGCTTCTTCAAGTATTGAGGTTCCTAAAGATACTGCAAGTATTCCAAATTTGGATTCATGTAAAATAGTTTCGGTATTAAGATTATTCCTGTTTACTGTAAGCACTATTACTGAAAGGAGTGTTAAAGCTCCTATAGTTAACAATGATTGACCTAAATTCATGGTCAAACCTAAAATTGTTTGAGAAATTTCTAAAAACTATTTTAAATACCCAAAGAATATGCCTTTTTTCTGAGACACTGATAAAAAGAATGCTTAGTGATTATTGAGAAAAAAAATAATTTATTATTAGTGTATAGGGTTCTTTCAAAAATTTCCCGGCAAGTTGTCGGACAAACTGTCCAAAAGCTCATTTAAACAAAATTTGCTTGAGTTTATTCGGAATAAGGAGGGGCCATTCATTAGGAAGTTTCAGAAAATAAAATATCAATAAGAATGATTATAATTGTCAGATTTAATTGGTTTCCGGCTTTAAGCGTCTGCGCAGAGTTCTTTCACTCACTCCTAAAATCAATGCAGCTTGCGGAATATTCCCTTTTGTGTACTCAAGAACATGCTTTATATGCATAGCTGAGACTTCATCCATGCTCATGAGCATAAACTTATCAATATAATCGGCATCTTTTCCATTTGCACTTTTAGGAAGATCAATTTCAGTAATCGGGTCATTCACTTTATTCTTGGCAACAGCATTAATGATAATATTTTCCAATTCCCTGACATTTCCCGGGAAGGAATATTTTTTAAGCGATCGGATTACAGAGTCAGAAAATCCAGTAATATTTTTCTTATAGGTTTTATTTCCTCGATCTAAAAAATGTTTTGCAAGAAGCGCTACATCATCTCCTCTTTCATTTAAAGGCGGCAGGAATATGAATCCTCTGTTAAGGCGGTAGTAGAGGTCAGCCCGGAATTGATTCTCCTGAACAGCCTGCATCAAATCTTTATTTGTTGCACTAAGAATTCTAATATCGAGTTTAATTGGCTTGGGATTTCCGATCCTGTAAATTTCATTATATTGAATTGTACGTAAAAGCTTTCCTTGAAGTTCTTTAGGTAGCTCTCCAATTTCATCTAAAAACAGAGTTCCTTCATTAGCAGCTTCAAAATATCCTTTTTTATCCGCAGCTGCTCCTGTAAATGCTCCTTTTTCACAGCCGAACAATTCACTTTCAAATAAATTGGGTGAAATTGCAGCGAGATTTACTGCAATAAAAGGTTTATTCCTTCTTGGGGAAAGGTCATGTATTTTTTTTGCAATCAGGTCTTTTCCGGTTCCGGTCTCTCCGGCGATAAGAACAGTTTCGTTTGTAGGGGCAAAAATCTCTACGAGTTCAAAAATTTTATACATAATCTGGGATTCAGTAATTATATCATCAAAATTTTCTTTAAATGATCTCGTTCTGCTTAGCCGGGGTCGTAAAGAATCTCTTTCCAACTTCAGAAGGTGCTGTTCTAGAGCTCTTTCAATAGTAAGAAAAAGCCGACCCGTATCAGGCGGTTTAGTAATGAATTCATATGCACCGAGTCTAACTGCTTGAAGCGCAATTTCAGTATCTCCAACGCCGGTAATTACAATAATAGGAATTTGCGGATGTGAATTACTAACTTTTTCCAGCAGCTCAAGGCCGTTCATTTGAGGCATATAAATGTCGGTAATAATCAGCTCAACATTAAAGTTACTTAGAATCCGCTCTACATTAAGGGGATTTTCTTCGGTAATGACATTTTTATAACCTTCATCTTGCAATAATCCTCTTAATAAAGCTAGGTATGAGGGTTCATCATCAATGATCAAAATCAAGCTTTTATTCATTCTTAATAATGCAATAATATGATATATAATCCGTTAATATATATTCAATTAGTTAATAATCTGGTCAAAATTCTTACCATTAAATACCTTTATTCTTAACTTGGAATCCGCTTTTTTTAATATCCAATATTGCTCAGTGGTAAAAATGAGAGAAAATTTACCTTCTTTTTGTTATTTTAGCTTAATTAAATAGCATTATTGAATGAATATTGAGGCAAAAAATGACGGCAAATTTTGAGAATACTAAAACATTTTATTCTACTTATAAAGTTCGTCTGGGTGCTATTAAAAATGTTTTAAAGAGACCTTTAAACTACTCCGAAAAAATACTTTATTCTCATATCATCGGAAAAAAAATTAAAGATTTTATTAGAGGGAAAGACTATGCTGAACTTGCACCGGACAGAGTTGCGATGCAGGATGCAACTGCTCAAATGGCGTTATTGCAGTTTATGTCGTCAGGGAGAAAAACTGTAGCAGTTCCGTCAACTGTACATTGTGATCATTTAATTCAGGCACAAGTAGGGGCAGATAGTGATCTTAAAAAAGCACAAACAGAGAATAAAGAAGTATATGAATTCTTAGAAAGCATCTGCAGGAAATACGGAATAGGATTCTGGAAACCGGGAGCTGGTATAATTCATCAGGTTGTTCTGGAAAATTATGCATTTCCAGGGGGATTAATGATTGGCACCGATTCTCATACACCAAATGCCGGGGGATTAGGAATGTGTGCAATTGGTGTAGGCGGTGCCGATGCTGTCGATGTTATGGCAGGAATGCCATGGGAACTGAAATGGCCGAAAATAATCGGAGTAAAGCTTACAGGAAAATTATCCGGGTGGACAAGTGCCAAAGATGTAATATTAAAATTAGCTGAAATCCTTACTGTAAAAGGAGGAACAGGTTCAATCATAGAATATTTTGGAGAAGGAACGACTTCAATTTCATGCACCGGAAAAGGAACTATCTGCAATATGGGTGCTGAAGTTGGCGCTACAACTTCTGTTTTTCCATTCGACGAAAAAATGGCAGCTTATTTAAGAATTACCGGCCGGGCGGATGTTACTGCTCTTGCGGAAGGAATTGCCGAGCAATTGTGTGCTGACAAAGAGGTTCTCGAAAATCCCGGATATTATTTCGATCAGGTAATTGAAATTAATCTTAATGAACTTGAACCTCATTTAAATGGTCCATTCACACCTGATAAGGCTTGGCCGGTTTCAAAGATGAAAGAAGCAGTAAAGAAGGAGAATTATCCTGATAATATAAGCGTTGCATTAATCGGAAGCTGCACCAATTCCAGTTATGAAGATATAGACAGATCTGCAAGTATTGCAAAACAGGCTCTCAAGAAAGGATTAAAAGCAAAATCCCAGTTCACAATTACGCCAGGATCTGAACAAGTCAGAGCAACTACTGAGAGAGACGGGCAGCTCAAAGCATTGACAGATATCGGAGGATTAATATTAGCAAATGCCTGCGGCCCATGTATCGGTATGTGGAAAAGAATGGATATTAAAACCGGAGAACGCAATACAATCGTAACATCATTTAACAGAAATTTTGCAAAAAGAAATGACGGCAATCCGGCAACATTAGCGTTTGTTGCAAGTCCGGAACTTACTACCGCATTAGCAATTGCAGGAAGTTTAAGTTTTAATCCTGTTACAGATGAACTGATTAACAATATGGGCGAAAGAGTAAAACTTGATGCCCCAGGCGGAGAAGAACTTCCGCCAAAAGGATTTGCAAAGAGAGCGGACGGCTTTATTCCTCCTTCCGATAGAGATCAGAGTATAGAAGTTATTATTAGTCCTGACAGTGAAAGACTTCAATTCCTTAAACCTTTCGAACCATGGGACGGGAAAAATTTAACAGACATGCCGGTACTTCTTAAGGCAAAAGGAAAATGTACAACCGATCATATTTCCATGGCAGGTCCCTGGCTGAGATACCGGGGACATCTGGATAATATTTCGAATAATATGTTTATCGGGGCCGTAAATGCATATACGGGAGAAACAGGAACATCAAAGAATATTTTTACAGGAGAGTATAAGTCTGTTCCCGAGGTTGCACGTGCATATAAAAAATACGGGCACAGCTGGGTTGTAATCGGGGATGAAAATTACGGTGAAGGATCGAGCCGGGAGCATGCTGCAATGGAGCCCAGGTATCTTGGCGGAAGAGCTATTATCGTAAA
>JBLNGL010000634.1:0-4251 GCA_050264735.1 Ignavibacteria bacterium
ATTAATAGTTTTTTCATAATTGTTCTCGAAGTAATAGTTAATAAAACTATGGATTTTGAACAAGTATAATGCCACCTAATTGCGATTTACAATGGCATAAATATTTTATTTTTTAATTCAACATCAACAACCTAAATAAGTTTCATGTAGAAATTACCTTATTTTATCCGTTTTTATACCCACTGATTTTTTACTTAAAAATTTCTTGACGGCAAATTTAGAGGTTACCATCTCTGACCTAAAGAATTAGTGAACAGCACAATAACAGAAATTTTCTTTGTAAATCTTATTTTTTTCTTGACTTTAGGAAAAAAAATCCACAAGTTTGGGGCAAATTGTGGGGAATTGTGGTGAATTATTCCAAAAGGAAAAACTCTATTGTTTAAAGGTCAGTTTTTATATTCAATAGATTCAAAAGGAAGAATAAGCATCCCGGCAAAACTGCGCAAAAACTTCTCTCCCGACGCAAATGACAGCTTGGTGATGACTCAAGGTTTTGGAACCTGTATCGATATTTATCCTTACGATCAATGGCAGCTTATTGAAGAGAAACTGACAAAGTTAAATCAATTCAGGCCGAAAGATGCTATGTTCATCAGGATGTTCCTTCAATTAGCCGCTGAAGGTTCCCTCGATTCACAATCCCGGATTTTAATTCCTCAAAATCTGCTGGACTATGCAAAAATAGAAAAAGAAGTTTTAATACTTGGCGCACTTAAGAAAATTGAAGTCTGGAATCCTAAACTTTACGAAGAATATTTGAAGCAGTCAAAAGAAACATATGAACAAATTGCACAAGAAGTAATGTCATTATGAAAGATTATCATATTCCGGTGATGCTTGATGAATCATTGGAGCTGCTGATTACGGATAAGGGAGGTGCATACTTTGAAGGAACTGCAGGTTTCGGAGGGCACACTTCGGAAATTTTAAAGCATATAAATAAATCGGGAAAGCTAATCGCAACCGATGTAGACAATGACGCATTCAATTATTTAAAAAAAAAATTTCAATCTGAAAGCAGGTTTAAACTTTATAATTTCAATTTCGGTCAGATAGATATTATAGCAAAAATAGAATCGGAGAAATCTTTTAGAGGGATATTTGCCGATCTGGGCGTATCATCATTTCAGCTTGATGAGCCGGAAGCGGGCTTTACTTACAGGGAAGATGCAAAGCTTGATATGAGAATGGATAAAACCAGAGTCATTAGTGCCGCAGATATCATCAACTCCTTTTCAGAAGAAGATCTTTCCAACATTTTTTTTGAATACGGAGAAGAGAGAAATTCTAAGAATATCGCCAAAAAAATTTTCCAGAGGAGGGCCCAAAAAAAAATTGAAACCACAGGAGAGCTTAGAGAGATAATTCGGGAGATTACTCCAAGAAGATTTTATTTTAAAACTTTATCAAGAGTTTTCCAGGCTTTGAGAATTTTTGTAAATGATGAACTCAATACTTTAAGATCATTCCTGGATAAATCCATAGAACTGCTGGAAAAGGGTGGCAGAATCGTAATTCTGTCTTATCATTCTCTTGAAGACAGGATCGTAAAGGAAAAATTCAAATATGAAACCCTCAGCTGTATGTGCCCTAAAGGTGCTCCTGTTTGTACCTGCGGTAAAGTTCAGCGACTTAAAATATTGACTAAAAAGCCGCTTATTCCTTCTGATGATGAAGTAAAAAAAAATTTCAGATCAAGAAGTGCTAAACTGCGGGCAGCTGAGAGAATATGAAAAAAAGTTTTAAACCCTTTATTGCATTGGTCCTGCTGACTTTTATCGGATTAACTCTTTTGATTCTTTCGTATGTCGGGATAAAACTTGAATGTGAAATGCTGATTAAAGATAAAGTTTTGGCTGAAGAAAAATATAATTCAAAAAAGAATTGGCGTGTTAATCTTGTTGCTCAGATTCAATTTTTAAGCACCAAGGAAAGAATCGTGGGAATTGCAAAAAACGAGCTTGGAATGGTCGAAAAAACCGATTACGATACAATACTTATTGTAAGTAAAGATAAAATACAGAGAATAGCTGAGATAATGGATCAGGAACATGATTAATTCAAGAGCAATTATAATTATAATATTCGTTCTTTTGGGTTTTACTCTCATAATTTCAAAGCTTGTGGAAATCCAGCTGGTTAATCATGAAGAGTATAAATATGCTGCCGAAAAACAGCAGACAAAGCTGGAAAAAATCCAAGCCGAACGGGGATTGATCTATGATAGAAATAATACTCTCCTTGTTTATAACCGGAATGATATTTCATTCTACGTAGATTTAAGAATGATATCCAAAGAAGGAAAGGGAAAAATTGCCGGAAAGTTTTCTTCTGTCTTTGGTAAAAGTGAAAGCTACTATAAAAGACTAATGAGCAAAAGGCCTGGCACTATTTGTATCGAGAAAAAAGCTCCGAGTGAAAAAGCTTTAGCTCTAAAAAATTTTAAAATACCCGGACTTTTTTACCGGGAAGATCCCACCAGAATTTATAACTATAGCCGGTTGGCTTCTCATCTCCTTGGATTTGTAAATTATGAATACCGGGGCGTTGCAGGAATAGAAAACAGTTATGAAGATATCTTAAAAGGGGAAGATGGAATTAGATTGGTTGAAAAAAGTGCAATAGGGGATATGGTTACGGTCTCTGAGGAGGAAACAAAACCGCCTGTTGCTGGAGATAATCTTGTCCTGACAATCGATAAAACATACCAGCAGATAATTGAAGATGAGCTCATAAAAGCTTTGACAGATTATGAGGCAAATTCGGCAATCGGGATAATTATGAATCCCAATAACGGCGATATAATGGCTCTCGCCTGTGAAACCGATTATGATCCCAATGATTACTGGGAATTCAGCAATGCTCAAAGAAGAAACAGAGCGCTTACGGATACTTATGAACCGGGGTCGACATTCAAACCTTTTATTGTCGCTGCAATTCTTGATCAGAGGCTCAGCAGGGAAAATGAAGTCTTTTTTGTAGAAAATGGCAGGTATAGATATAAAAATGTTTTTATAAATGATACGCACAAAAAAGATTATCTTACCGTTAAGGGAATAGTAGAGTGGTCTAGCAATATAGGAATGACAAAACTTGTTCAAAGGATCGACAATGAATCTTTCTATAAATATTTGCGCGGTTTCGGATTTGGGAATTATACTTCAATTGAACTGCCCGGGGAGGCAAAAGGACTGCTTAAAAAACCTGACGGATGGTCTTCAATAACAAAACCTTTTATGTCATTCGGCTATGAGCTTTCAGTTACTCCTGTTCAGCTTATAACCGCATTTTCCGCATTAATAAACGGAGGGGTTTTATATTATCCTCAGGTTATTAAAGAACAGATTTCCAGCAGCGGGGAAATTATTTTTGCAAAGAGACCTGTTCAAGTTAGAAAGATTATTTCAGCCGAAACATCTGAAAGAATAAAAAAGATTCTTACCTCGGTTGTAGAAAAAGGTACCGGTCAAAATGCGAAACTTGATTTCCTTAGTGCCGGCGGAAAAACCGGGACTGCACAGCAATTAATCGAAGGAAATTATTCCAGCAGCCAATATAATTCGTCGTTCATTGGATTTCTTCCTGCTGAGAATCCCGAGGCTGTCTGCCTCATTCTTATAAATTCTCCGAAAATAGGGAAGTACGGCGGCTTGGTTGCGGCTCCTGTTTTTAAAAAAGTAGCTGAAAGAATTATTAAATCTATGCCGGACCAATTCAGAATGTATTTGACCATTTCGAGCTCATTTAATGAAAATGAGACAAATAAAATAGGGTACATAAAACCACCTGAAAATCGCTTTGGAAATACATCCTCTGTTTCATTAAAGACCGATTATAAAGAGAATGAGTTCAACAGCGATGTATCCGAAATAAAAAGCTATGATGTTATGCCCGATCTTACGAACTATAATCTGAGAAATGCTATATTAGTTCTGTCCAAGCTGGGAATGGGTTTTAAAATAAACGGTTCGGGAAGAATAATAAGCCAGAGTATTCAGCCCGGACAAAAAATCCGTAAAGGCATTACCTGCGAACTTGTATGCAAAGAATCTGAAATTAACGGCACTGTTGTTTATTGATGGAATTAACTGAATTATTAAACAGCGTTCATGCAATTCAGGTTATC
The DNA here is from genome assembly GCA_050264735.1 of Ignavibacteria bacterium. Taxonomy (GTDB): domain Bacteria; phylum Bacteroidota; class Ignavibacteria; order Ignavibacteriales; family Ignavibacteriaceae; genus DATKLQ01. The sequence continues at coordinate 4,130 of JBLNGL010000634.1, forward strand.
GGTGAAGTCCAGAGAAAAGATGTCGCAGGAATTTTTTATGACTCCAGGAAAGTTTTACAGAATTCTATTTTTGTAGCGGTAAAAGGATATAATATCGACGGGCATAAATTCATCCTCGATGC
>JBLNGL010000635.1:0-5839 GCA_050264735.1 Ignavibacteria bacterium
AAAGTGATTGAAGATGCTATATCAAGCGTGGATCAGCTTAAAGCAATTAACTCGTCATCGTACGAAGGAGTTTCATTTGTTACTGCAGAATTCGATCAGTCGGTAAATGTCGACTTCACTCTTCAGACAGTTCAAAGGAAAGTAAATGAGATCCTTTCACTGCTTCCTGAAGAGGCGAAAACTCCTACACTGGCAAAATTTGCTCTCGATGAAATCCCTGTTCTTAGAATGGGAGTTACCTCTGGGATGCCTACCAAAGAATTTTATCAATGGGTGGATGACAGGGTTAAGCAGCGATTCTCAAAAGTGCCGGGAGTTGCACAAGTAGCTTTGATCGGCGGAGATGAAAGAGAGATTAAGATAAATCTTGACGCGGGAAAAATCCGCTCATACGGCTTGTCTATACTTCAGGTTACACAGGCAATAAGCAGCTCTAATCTTGATTTCCCTACAGGAAAAATTAAGAACCCGAGTGAAGAATATATTGTACGCGTTGCCGGAAAATTCAGCTCGCTTGCGGAATTAAGAAACCTTGTAATCGCGCATTCTGCCGGCGGCGGTGATATAAAGCTTTCGGATGTCGCTGAAGTGGAAGACGGTATTAAGGAGCATACAAATATTACCCGTATAAACGGAGTTACTTCAATCGGTATACTGGTTCAGAAACAAACCGATGCAAACGCCGTTGAAGTAAGCAAGCTTGTGCGGCAGGAGATAAAAAAGATTGAATCCGAGTATAAGAATGAGAATGTTAAATTTGATGTTGCACAGGACGGATCTTTATTCACAATTGATGCTGCTAATGCTGTAAAATCCGATCTAATGCTGGCAGTAGTTTTAGTAGCTATTGTTATGCTTCTATTTCTGCACAGCATCAGGAATTCTTTAATTGTGCTGCTGGCAATTCCTGCTTCGATGATTTCTACTTTTATCGTGATGTATATGTTTAATTTCACCTTGAACCTGATGACTCTGCTTGGTCTGTCTCTTGTAGTAGGTATTCTTGTAGATGATTCGATTGTGGTTCTGGAAAACATCTACCATCATCTTGAAAAAGGGGAAGAGAAGAGAGTTGCCGCGCTTAAGGGAAGAAATGAAATAGGATTTGCAGCACTTGCAATTACTTTGGTTGATGTTGTGGTGTTTGTTCCACTTGCATTAACCGGAGGATTAATTGGAAATATAATAAGACAGTATGCTGCAGTGGTTGTAATTTCAACTTTGTTGAGTTTATTTGTTTCATTTACCGTGACCCCGCTTTTTGCTTCCAGAATCGGGAAGCTTGAGAGGCTTTCAAACAGATCTATTATCGGAAAGTTCGCAATTTGGTTTGAAAACGGATTTAGAAAATTCACAAACTTTTACTTGGATCTGTTAAAATGGGCTTTAAATAATAAATGGAAAATAATTATAGGTTCTGCGCTTTTATTCTTTGCATCCTTTGGATTGATCGGCGGCGGATTTATCGGTAATGAATTTATTGCAGTAACCGACCGCGGTGAATTTGCGGTAACTCTTGAGCTTGCTCCCGGATCTTCTTTGGATAAAACGAATTTTGTTACCCAGAGAGTGGAGCAATTTATAAGCTCTCTGCCTGAGGTTAAAAAAATATTTGTTAATGTCGGCGCTTCGAACGAAGGTTTGTTCGGACAATCTTCGAATAATTCATCCGAATTGAACGTAACTTTAGTAGATAAAAACGAGAGGAAAAAATCAACCGATGAAGTCGGCAGCATTATAAAAGCTGAGGTTCAAAAAATTCCCGGAGTTAAAGTAAGAGTCAACCCGATTGGTATATTCGGAACAGCAAATCAAACTCCGATACAATTGATTGTAAAGGGCCCGAATAGGGAAGATGTAAAAGCTGCTGCGGATAAAATCGCTGATATCGTGAAAAAGATTCCGGGAACTGCAGACGTCAGGCTTTCATCCGAGGAAGGAAAACCTGAAACCAAAATCGATATTGACAGGGAGAAGCTTGCGTTCTTTGGATTGTCAATCGCGGAAGTCGGAGCTGCGCTGCGTGTCGCATTAACCGGAGATGATGATTCAAAATACAGGGATGGAAATGATGAATACGATATCCGGATTGTTCTTGATGAATTTGACAGGGGAAAATTATCCGATTTGAATCATCTTTCCTTTGTTAACAGAAAAGGAGAGCAGATCGAGCTGCAGCAGTTTGCAGATATTTATCAGACTACAGGCCCGACCAAGCTTCAAAGAAGAGACCGTATTAGTTCGATTACGGTTTTTTCTCAAGCAGTCGGTAGACCCAGCGGAAGCATTGGGCAGGATATCCAAGCTGGTTTAAGTAAAACTAGTCTGCCTAAAGGGGTTGAAATCGAATATGAAGGCGATCTGAAGAATCAAGCCGATTCATTCGGAAGCTTGGGACTTGCTCTGCTTGCCGGAATATTATTCGTGTATATGATTATGGTCGCCTTATACGATTCATATATTTATCCCTTCGTTGTTCTTTTTTCAATCCCGGTGGCAATGGTTGGTGCTCTGCTTGCATTGGCATTAACCATGAACTCATTAAGCATATTTTCAATACTCGGCATAATAATGCTTGTTGGTCTCGTCGGCAAGAATGCAATCCTTCTTGTTGATAGAACAAACCAGATGAAAAATGAAGGACTCAGTACTTATGATGCATTGATTGAAGCAGGCCAAATAAGACTACGGCCTATTGTAATGACTACATTAACAATGGTGTTCGGTATGCTTCCGATTGCACTCTCTACAAGTGCAGGCTCGGAATGGAAAGCCGGACTTGCATGGGCGCTGGTAGGAGGTCTTACAAGCTCTATGTTTTTAACTTTACTAGTTGTCCCTGTTGTTTATACTTTTATGGACAGCATTAAAGTGAAGATACCTGCTTTAGCAGGAAAAGTATTCGGCAGGAAGGAAAAATTAGCAGAACCGGCTCAGGCAACATTTGATTTTCAGAAATAAGGCAGGAGTTTAAGTTCATGTTCAAGTTCAAGTAATACTGAAGTTGTTGAGCTCTTGAACTTGAACTTGAACTTGCTCTTGAACTTGAAGTTGAACTTAAACTAAAAATGTGAATAAGTTTTTAATAATTACTTATGGTTTGAAAAGTATATGTCTTCTTCTTACAAAATAAAAGTACACGGCTGTCTTTCTTATAAATTTTCCAAATGGCTGAATAATCTCAATATTAAAAATTTAAAGGAAGATGAAACATTGATTGAAGGAAATGTTGAAGATCAAGCCGCATTATTCGGAATTCTTATGAAAATAAGGGATCTAGGCCTGCAGCTGACCTACCTCGAAAAAGTAGACGATAAAAAAAGTCCGGAAGCTGATAAACCTCTTAATCAATAATTTTCCTGCATATCAGATCTCCTTAAAAGGATCATTCCAAGTCTAAATTCTTAACTAAGAAAAATCATTTTCATATTCAAGAATAAGTAATTCTTTTTATATCTTTATCTATATAATTAATTAAAAAAAGTGGTTTAATACATTATTTTTTGGTTATCAGAACTGATAGAATCGGTAAGGCTGTGGCACAATTTGTGGGTAAATGCAGAGATTTTAGCAAAAATTTAATGCTTTGTAAAGGAAAATTAAATTGAACGAAAAGGGGAATATAGTATCGAAATTTCCCTTCAAACGAGAATTTACTCATTTCCATATTCTAATCAATACAATCCAAAAAATGTTTTACAATCCATCAAAAGTGGATTACGAAAACGATTCATACAAAACAAATGAATTCAGGAGAATCAAATGAAAATTAGAAAAGAAGAAGCCCTTGAATATCACTGCCGGGGGCGAAAAGGAAAAATCGAAGTAGTATCGACAAAACCTTGTTTAACATCCCGGGATCTTTCTTTAGCTTATACGCCCGGAGTAGCAGAACCTTGCCGCGAAATTGCAAAGGACGATAACCTTGTTTATCAATATACTGCAAAAGGAAATCTCGTAGCGGTTATCTCTAATGGAACAGCCGTTCTCGGTTTGGGCGATATCGGTCCGCATGCCGGTAAACCTGTTATGGAAGGAAAGGGCGTTCTGTTCAAGAGGTTTGCAGACATCGATGTGTTTGATATTGAATTAAAAAGTCAAGATCCTAAAGAAATTATAAAAGCCGTACAGCTCCTGGAGCCGACTTTCGGAGGAATAAACCTCGAAGATATTAAAGCGCCTGAATGTTTCGAGATTGAAGAAACATTAAAAGCAACAATGAATATTCCTGTTTTTCATGATGATCAGCATGGAACTGCAATTATATCTTGTGCAGCATTAATTAATGCTGCCGAAGTTGCAGGTAAAAAACTCTCCGAATTAAAAATAGTTGTGAACGGTGCGGGTGCTGCTGCAATTTCCTGCTGCAAGCATTACATAAGAGCCGGAGCGGTAAAAGAAAATATTATAATGTTTGATTCGAAGGGATGCATTACAAAGAGCCGTAAAGATTTAAATAAATATAAGGAGCAGTTTGCCGCGGAAAAGGAATACAAAAATCTGGCTGAAGCAATGAAAGGCGCAGATGTATTTATCGGGCTTTCGGTCGGCGGGGTTGTTTCAAAGGATATGGTCAAGAGTATGGCCGCAAATCCGATAGTGTTTGCAATGGCGAATCCGGACCCGGAAATTATGTATGAAGATGCAGTTTCGGTTAGAAATGATATAATTATGGCTACTGGAAGAAGCGACTTTCCAAACCAGGTGAATAATGTACTAGGTTTCCCTTTTATTTTCCGCGGAGCGCTTGATGTCAGATCAATGGCTATTAATGAAGAAATGAAAATGGCGGCAACACGAGCACTTGCTGCTCTTGCAAAAGAAAAAGTTCCTGAAATAGTTATAAACGCGTACGGCGGAGAAGATTTTTCTTTTGGGAAAGAATATATAATTCCTAAGCCATTTGATCCAAGGGTTCTCTGGAAAGTGGCTCCCGCAGTTGCTAGGGCTGCTATTGAAACCGGGGTAGCAAAAAAGAAAATTGAAGATTGGGTTGCTTACGAGGAAGAATTGAAGGAAAGATTAGGATTATCAAAAGAGGTCATCAGAGTGATGATCCATAAAGCTCGAAAGAACCCCAAAAGAGTAGTTTATCCTGAAGGAGAGGCGGAAAAGATTATCAGGGCAGCACATGTTGTAAAGAGTGATAACATCGCTTCACCTATTCTGCTCGGAAATGAAAAAATTATTAAGGAACAAATAAAAAACTTAGGGTATAAACTGAACGAATTCGAGATTGTTGATCCTGCAACAAGCAGCAAAGTCTCTGAGTATGCGCAAAAATATTATGCTAAGCGTCAGAGAAAAGGTGTAACGATGAATAAGGCAAACCGTGTAATGAGATACCCTAATTATTTCGGACCAATGATGGTTGATTCCGGCGATGCAGATGCACTAATTAGCGGATTGACAACTCAATATCCGACAACTATAAAACCTGCACTGCAGTGTATCGGAGTTAAAGAAGGATTCAAAATTGTTTCGGGACTATATATTGTCGTTACAAAAAAAGATGTCTACTTCTTTGCGGATGCTACGGTCAATATAAATCCTACTGCAGAACAGCTTGCTGAGATTGCTGTTTCCGCTGCAGATACTGTGCAAACCTTTGACATTGTTCCTAAAGTTGCAATGCTCTCTTTCAGCAATTTCGGAAGCTCACCTTATCCTGAATCTATAAAGGTTAAAGAGGCCACGGCAATCGTTAAAAAGCTCAGGCCGACTCTTATTGTAGACGGTGAGATGCAGGCAGATACCGCAGTCATTCCGCAGATTATCGAAGAGAGTTTTCCGTTCAGCACTTTGAAAGGCGGCGCAAATGTGCTCATTTTTCCTGACC
>JBLNGL010000636.1:0-4585 GCA_050264735.1 Ignavibacteria bacterium
AGAAAAATATTCATCGAGCGCATTAGCAGCTGATCTCGGGCTCCATTACGCTTTCCCCGAACAATTACTTAATATCGGTTTCTCTGTTTTAAACCTGGGTTCCCAGCTTTCTTCATATGCAGATACTAAAGAAGAACTTCCCCTTGATATTGCATTCGGTTTATCCAAAAGATTAGAGCATCTTCCATTAAGGCTCTCGCTTGATTTTCATAAATTAAATGAAGAACGTGAAGATTTTGTGCAGCACTTTAAAGCATTTACAGTAGGTGCAGAATTTTCTTTGAGCAAAGTGCTCCGTTTAAGATTAGGTTACGATAATGAAAAGAGAACCGAGCTGAAAGTCGGATCATTTGCCGGAATAGCGGGATTTAATGTCGGTTTAGGAGCAATTATTTCCGATTATAATTTTGATTATGGTTTTTCATCGTGGGGAGCAATCGGCGCCATACACCGCATAAGCGTTTCTACAGCATTATAATCACTTCACGACCGACTCTCAAACATGTAGGCAGCAGTTTTTTAGTTCTTAAATTCTGTGCAAAATGGAAAAGTTAATCGCTAATAGTTCATCGTTAATGGTATTCCTTCGATTAACTATTAACCTGCCTTGCCGGCAAGGCAGGCGTTTACCGACTAACATATGAATTATTTTGGTTCCGCCTATGCCAGTTTAGGGAGTAAACATAGAGGAAATTCTGGATTCAGCCTATCTACTGCTTATAAGGTTTTTGAAGATATTCTTTGGCTAAAGAGTGAGACTTACCGTACTCTCTCATTTCCAGCAGCCGGTTATAATATTTTTCTGCTTCCTTTCTTTTGCCCCGAATATCATTTATCATCCCCAGGTAAAGATAAGAATTAATTAAAAAGCCTGATTGATTCTCCTTATCGATTTTATTCGATACCTCTGTGCATTTTTTGAAAAAATATTCAGCGGAATCAAGCTGCCCCCGGTTCCTGTAGTCATAAGCGACATAATAATAAGCCTCACGTTCAATTTTATCTTCTCCAAAACCTCTAACACCCTGTCCCGATTTGGCAAGGATATTCTTAAAGATTTTTGATGCTGCTGTATAATCTCCTCTTCTTGCTTCAATCCTACCAGTCCATCTTTGAAAAACAGGATTGTTAGGAAAATCTGAATTAAGCATGGAAGCATATTCTGCAGCCTTATAAGGATTATCCTCATAGTTGAAATAAAGCGTCATAAGAAAGTAGCGAGCTTCATATTTGGCAAACTTCCCTTTCATTGCCGTGTTGTTAAGCTGATTAATCCCTTTTTCTTTATCGCCGGAAGGGAAGAAAATCATAAGAGGTTTTATGATCGGGTATTCTTCCGGTATGACTGCGGCGTAATAATTATAGATTCCGAATCCTAGCTGTACATCAACATTATCAGGATCCAATTCAGATGCTCTCTGGACAATCGGCAGCGCCTCTCTGGCATCATCCGCCGCTTTAATCCAGCTTTCCCTGAATGCTCTTAATCTTCCCCGGAAACCGACAGCGCCTCCTTTAAAAAAAAGTGCATCTATATTTTTAGGATCTTTATCCAGGATTTCATCGCACTGGTAAATGACATCTTCAAGTTTTTGGAAAAAGATATCGTCATAAGATTCGTTGTCCGGGTTAAGCATTATTTTCCACCAGTCTATCATCGCAAGGAAAAATCTTCCCGACGAATGTTCGGGAAAATCTGCAATGATTGTCCTGAATGTCTTTTCGGCATCTTCAAATTGAATATTGTAAATTTCTTTAATTCCCCTGGTGCAAAGTGAATCGAGCAACCTATATTGGGGATAAATTGTATTGAAAAAAAGAAAAAGTAAAATACTTAATGTGCTTATTTTCATATTGTTAAATAAAAAGCGGAGAAAAAATTATTTATTCCTCCGCTTGTACATATTAAATAGGAAAATGTTGCTTATAAATAAATTTTATTATATAAGTATTCCGAAATTCTATCGCTTGAAATTCTTTCCTGGTTCATGGAATCTCTTTCTCTAACCGTTACCGTTTTATCGGATAAGGTCTGTGTATCGACAGTAATGCAGAACGGTGTTCCGGCTTCATCCTGCCTTCTGTATCTTCTGCCGATTGCTCCTTTGTCGTCATAAAAAACTTTCAGTTTTTTCCTGAGGTCTTCTTCTATTTTGATTGCGATGATGTCCATTCCGTCTTTATTGACAAGCGGCAACACCGCGGCTTTTATCGGGGAAAGCTTCGGGTGAAACTTTAGCACAACTCTTTTTTCATCTTTTACCTGTTCTTCATTATAAGCATCGACGAGAAAAGCCATAAAGGATCTGCTTGCACCGGCCGAGGTTTCAATAATGTAAGGTGTCATTTTAGCTTTAGATTCTTCATCAAAATATTTTAATGATTTTCCCGAAAACTGCTCATGGCGGCTTAAATCAAAATCAGTGCGGTTGTGAATTCCTTCAATTTCACCCCAGCCGAACGGAAATTCGTACTCTATATCTGCTGCTTCTTTTGCATAATGTGCAAGCTTATTCGGAGGGTGATCATGAAATCTCAATTTATCCCTGTTCATTCCGAGAGAAGCAAACCAATCGATTCTCTGATGCTTCCAGTAGTCATACCATTTCTTATCCTCCTCAGGGATTACGAAATACTGCATCTCCATCTGTTCAAATTCCCTCGTGCGGAATAAGAAGTTTTTGGTATTTATTTCATTCCGGAATGCTTTGCCGATTTGTGCGATTCCGAAGGGAAGCTTCTGTCTTGCCGAGCCTTGAACATTCAGGAAGTTGACGTAAATGCCTTGAGCAGTTTCAGGCCTGAGATATACAACTGCACTTGAATCTTCAACGGATCCGATAAATGTTTTAAACATCAGATTGAATTGCCTGGCAGAAGTAAAAGTTTCCTTATTGCCGCACTGAGGACAGGTCAGTTCGTTCAACAGCATTTTTCCGAATTCAGGTTCTTCAAGAAATCCGTTAAATGCCGATTCCATATATTCTTCAGTTTCATTTCTGCGGTCAAAAATTTTTTGAAACTTCTGAAGCTGTTCAGGGTTGTTTTTAATCCTATTTTCCAAAGCATTTAAGACTTTTTGCTTTTTCTTAGACGATACTGATTCTGCAAGAATATCTGTACGGAAACGCGATTTGCAGTTCCTGCAGTCAACCATCGGGTCGGTAAAATTCTCGACATGACCTGAAGCTTCCCACACTTTCGGGTGCATAAGGATTGCTGCGTCTATTCCTTCAATATCTTCCCTGTACGTCATGGTTTTCCACCATTCCTGTTTAATATTCAGCAGAAGCTCTACACCGAGAGGTCCATAATCCCAGCAGCCGTTTAACCCGCCGTATATTTCGCTTGATTGAAAAACAAAACCTCTCCTCTTGGTAAGCGATACTATTTTATCCAGCAGTAAGTCATTCTGAATATTTTCTTCAGGATTGCCGATAATTATTTCCTCCTAGTTTAAGATTAAATTGTCCGTAAATATATGGGAATGTGTTTTAAATGGAAAGAAAATATTTCCGACGAATCTTGTCAGGAACATCTGAGATTTATAAGTTAATCGTTTAAAATGTTCGCTTGTTATCTTGCCGGAGTAACTATCTTAAAAAGAAATGAACCTCAATAAAGCACAAGACAATGTTCTTGTTTTCAAAAGTGAATATTTATTAAGTCTTTGCTGATCATTTATGTTTAGGAAAGCCAAAAATTTTTTTTATGTCTTATTCTCAAATATGCCTGAGTGCGGACTGCGCTCCGGGTCTGAACTGGAAAATTGTCCGAACTGCGGAGCTAAAAAAGTACTCATCATTGATCAATCTGTAGCTTCAGATGTTCTTTACGATGGCATCGATTCCGTAATTGATATTACCGAGAAACCTTCCGTATATATAAAAATTCTGATAAGCTTAGTTATACTTTTCGGCGGAATTTTTTTTCTTCCTGATTTTCTTAGGAAAAGCGAAATGTTCTGGATGCTTTATTCAATAAGTAATGTCTTTACGGTGATAAAAGAAATCGATGCTCGTTTTGTTAAACTTCATGGAATCTATTCTTTATCTAAAATTTTATTATTCGTCTACTTTGGTGCAGGAATCGGGAATATAATTGAGTATTCCGGGAAAAATTCCCATTACTTTTTCAGCTACTATTTTAATCCGGTTTTTCTCTATTCGCAGCTGAGGGACGGAAATAAATCAATCTTTTTTGGAGCATTAGCAGGAGCGGGAGTTTTCTTTTTTCTTGATTATTTAAAAAATTTTTTTAATGAACCTTCCTAGTCTGGTAATCATATTTCAACCGCAGACCGCAGCCGAAAGATAGCCTACAACCTTCATGTAATCCCCGCTGGTTTCACCTGAATTATTGCGGTGAAGAATATATGCTTTTCTTTTGTTTTTCAGCCTTGCACATTTCAGCAAAGCTAAAATCGGACCTGCACCGCAGGCTTCGCATCTCCCTGAATCAAAGTCCTCCTCGAGCTCGGCAATTTCAAATGCACGCACTCTGTTTTCGACAATTGAGTCCATAATTTCTGCAGTTGATTCGGTATAGTAGTGAGATAGATCGGAGCTTGCCACTATTAAGGTAT
>JBLNGL010000637.1:0-5227 GCA_050264735.1 Ignavibacteria bacterium
GACGTGCAGAAGGTCAAAGGTTCGAATCCTTTAGAACCCACAAAAAGAATTGCGAATTTCGAATTGCGGACTTCGATTGAATTTATGATTTATGATTTAAGATTTATGAATTACGATTCGATAAAATTCGATAAGGGATTAATTCTGAAATCAAAAATCTGAAATCATAAATCGTTGATGTTCTTAAATCCGAAATTCGAAATTATTTAGTGTTCGGACCTTGTCCGATTTTTTTTATTTTTAAGATTATGGATAAAATTAAAATAACATTTCCCGACGGAAGCATTAAAGAATTTGAGAAGGGAATTTCTGCATATAAAATTGCAGAATCCATTTCTCCGCAGCTAGCCCAGGATGTGCTTGCCGCCGAGATTAACGGGATCGTTAGAGATTTAAATACTTTGGTAAATAATAATGCCGTAGTAAAGTTTTTAAAATTCGGGGATGAAAAAGGGAAGGAAGTCTATTGGCATTCAACTTCCCATCTCATGGCGCACGCTGTTCAGGAAATTTACCCCGAAGCAAAATTCGGAGTGGGTCCTGCTATTGACTCCGGTTTTTATTATGACATTGATATCAATACGCAGCTTAAAGATGAAGATCTCCGGAAAATCGAACAGAGAATGGAGGAGATATCCAAAAAAAATAATCCGTTTACAAGAGAAGAAATCTCAAAGGAAGATGCGGTAAAGTTTTTTGTTGATAAAGGAGATCCATATAAGCTTGAAATTTTATCCGAGATCGATGAAAACTCCAAAGTAATAAGTTTGTACAAAGAAGGCAGCTTTACAGATTTGTGTACCGGTCCGCATCTTCCCTCAACTGGAAAAATAAAATACGTTAAGCTCCTTAATATTTCCGGGTCATACTGGAGAGGAGATGAGAATAACAAACAGCTTCAAAGAATATACGGCATTTCATTTCCAAAAAAGAAAATGCTCGATGATTATCTTGCATTTCTGGAAGAAGCCAAGAAACGGGATCACAGGAAACTCGGCAAGCAATTGGATCTTTACAGCACCCATGAGGAAGCCGGGGCAGGGTTGATTTACTGGCATCCCAAAGGTTCGCGTATACGTCTGGAGATTGAAGATTTCTGGCGGAAAGCTCATCTGGAAAACGGCTATGAAATTCTTTTTACTCCTCATATGGGGAAAGCGTGGCTCTGGGAAACCAGCGGACATCTCGGCTTCTATAAAGAGAATATGTATTCTGAAATGAAGATTGATGAGCAGAATTATTATATTAAACCGATGAATTGTCCGTTTCATATTCTTATTTATAAATCTAAATTAAGATCTTATAAAGATCTTCCTCTTCGCTGGGCTGAACTCGGCACGGTGTACCGTTATGAAAAAAGCGGTGTGCTTCATGGACTGTTGAGAGTTAGAGGATTTACCCAGGATGATGCGCATATTTTCTGCACGCATGAAAAAATTGAAGATGAAATTGTTGAAGTGCTTCATTTCGCAAAGATGATGTGGAAAGCATTTGGATTTGAAGAGCTGAACTATTATCTCGCAACTAAACCGGAAAGTGCTGTCGGTGAAGATGCTTTATGGAATAAAGCTGTTTCTTCATTAAAGCATGCGTTGGAAAATGAAGGAATTAAATACCATCTGGATGAAGGCGGCGGAGCTTTTTACGGACCAAAGATCGATATAAAAATTAAAGATGCTTTGGGGCGAGAGTGGCAGATGAGCACCATACAGTTCGATTTCAACGAGCCTGAACGCTTTGACATGAAATATATAGGTGAAGACGGGAAGGAACACCGCCCCTTTATGGTTCACCGGGCTTTGCTTGGTTCTATTGAAAGATTCTTTGGTGTATTAATTGAGCATTATGCAGGTTCTTTTCCATTATGGCTGGCACCGGTTCAGGCGGCAGTACTGCCGATATCACAAAATCATTACGATTATGCTAAAGAAATTGCCGCAAAACTGGTTAGAGAGGGGATAAGAGCAGTATTTGATGAAAGAAATGAAAAAATAGGATATAAAATAAGAGACTGGGAGACGAATAAAATTCCATATATGCTTATATTAGGGGAAAAAGAAAAAAGTTTAGTGAATGTTTCAATAAGACAGCACAAAGCAGGGGATATCGGTTCAATGAATTTGGAAGATTTCATTAAAAAAATAAAGGAAGAGATCAGAACAAAATATTATCCAACAAATTAAGGAGGTAAATAATCGCTCAGAAAGAAGTACGTGTAAACGAAGAAATCAGAGCCTCAAAAGTGAGAGTAATAGACGTTGACGGCACCCAGCTTGGAATTTTTACTGTAAGGGATGCATTAAAAAAAGCAGTTGAGAGGGGTCAGGATTTAGTTGAAATCGCACCCACAGCTCAGCCGCCTGTCTGTAAAATAATTGATTTCGGAAAATTCAGGTATGAACAGCAGAAAAAAGAAAAGCTGCAGAGAAAAAACCAGCAGGTTACGGTATTAAAGGAAATAAGGCTTCACCCTAATACAGATGTTCACGATTTTGAATTTAAGCTTAAACATACTATAAATTTTCTCGAGGAAGGGAACAAAGTAAAAGTAGTTGTAATGTTTAAAGGAAGGGAGATGGCTTACACGGAAAAGGGAGAAGAGTTATTAAACAGGTTTGTCGAAAGAACAAACGAGATATCAAAAGTTGAAGCCCCTGCAAAACTGGAAGGCAGAAGCATGAATGTGATTTTAACTCCTTCTAAAACGAAAACTAAAAAGAATTAATTACAGGAAACACAATGCCGAAAATGAAGACAAAGAGCGGAGCAGGAAAAACTTTCAGGAAAACTGCATCCGGTAAGTATAAAAGAAAAAGCGCTTACAAAAGTCATATTCTGTCGTCAAAGAGCAGAAAACGAAAAAGGAAACTAAGACGCGCTACGCTGGTTTCGGAAGCAGACAGCAAGCGTGTTAGAAGAATGATTCAACAATAGTCAAAAGAGAGGATAATTATGCCCCGTTCGAAAAATAAAGTTGCATCCCACCGGAGAAGAAAAAAAATAATGCAGATGGCTAAAGGCTACTGGGGTGCCAGGAGCAAAGTATATACTGTTGCCAAGAACCATGTGGAAAAAGGATTGACTCATGCATATAGGGACAGGAAATTAAAAAAGAGAGTGTTCAGGCACTTGTGGATTACAAGGATAAACGCCGCAGCTAGAATGAACGGCACCACATACTCAAAACTGATTCATGCTCTGGACATAAAAGGAATAACCATTAACAGGAAAATCCTGGCTAATCTTGCAGTTGAGAATCCTGCGGCTTTTACGGAAGTAGTTAATTTTTCAGCTAATTAATATTTTTTACCCTCTTTTGGAAAATCAAAATAAAAAAGAGGGTATTATTTTAAAATTTAATAAAAAATTCCGTGCATATCGAAAAAATAAATAATCTCGATAAAGAGTTTCAGAAAGATTCTTCATCAGTTTCTTCTCTAAAGGAGCTCGAGGAAATCCGTATAAAATATTTCAGCCGCAGCGGACTACTTTCACAACTATTTGATGAGCTTAAAAATGTGTCTAAAGAAGACAAGCCGGTTCTGGGAAAAAGTTTAAATGAACTGCGGAATAAATTATCGGCTCAATTTGATAAGATTAAAGAAGAGCTTGAATCTAATGAAATAAAGACTGCACATAAAATTGATCTTACCCTTCCGGGAGTACCAAAACAAATCGGCAGCAAACATATTCTAACTCAGTCTCTTGACCAGATAAAAAAAATCTTTAATGGGATTGGATTTTCGGTTTTTGAGGGACCTGAGATTGAATCCGACTACAATAATTTTGAAGCACTGAATTTTCCGGAAGATCATCCTGCCAGAGATATGCAGGATACATTTTTCCTCAGCCAAAAATTTCTTTTAAGGACTCATACCTCTCCCGTCCAGATAAGAGTAATGGAAAAATATAAACCTCCAATCAGGGCGATTATGCCGGGTAAATGCTACAGGAATGAAGCAGTAAGTGCAAGAAGCTACTGTATGTTTCATCAGGTGGAGGGGCTCTATGTTGATACCGATGTTACATTAGCCGAGCTGAAAGGAACACTTGTTTCATTTGCCAGGCAATTTTACGGTGAAGATCTTGAATACCGGTTCAGGCCGAGTTTCTTTCCGTTTACGGAACCAAGTGCTGAAATGGATATCACCTGCTTTATATGTCATGGTAAAGGCTGCAGAGTTTGCAAATATTCAGGCTGGCTGGAAATTTTGGGGTGCGGGATGGTTGACCCCAATGTCTTTAAATATGTCGGTATTGATCCGGAAAAATATACCGGGTATGCTTTCGGTATGGGTATCGAAAGAACGGCTATGCTTAAATACGGTATAAATGATATCCGGATTTATTTCGATAACGATATAAGATTTTTAAAACAGTTTTAATCCGGAACAGAAGTGAAAATTTCATTAAACTGGCTTAAAGAATATGTCAGCCTGGGGGAAATACCTGACCAGGAAATTATATCCGGTCTTACAATGTCCGGTCTGGAAGTTGAAGATGTAGTCAACCAAAAAGAGCTCTATAAAGGTTTCATTGTCGGAACTGTTAAGACTAAAGCCAAACACCCGAATGCAGATAAACTTTCCCTTTGTACCGTATCAACAGGCGAGCAGGATTTTCAGGTAATATGCGGCGCCCCCAATGTTGAAGCCGGCCAGAAGGTAGTTTTTGCTCCAATCGGCACAATAATTCCAAAAGGAAATTTCCAGCTTTCCAAGGCTAAAATCCGCGGGATTGAATCTTTCGGCATGATCTGCTCTGAAGCGGAACTTGAACTGAGCGACAATCATGAAGGAATAATGGTTCTTGCAAACGGCTTCAAGGAAGGAACCCCGATTACCGAAGCATTGGAATTGGATGATATAATTTTAGAAATCGGCATTACTCCGAATCGTCCCGATGCATTATCGCATATTGGGGTTGCAAGAGATCTTGCGGCAGTTTTTAACAGAAAGTTTGGATATCCGGATTTGAAGAAATTCAAAAGCGAATCTCATGAAAAAATAGAAAAGCTTGCACAGGTTGAAGTAATAGATGCCGGAAATTGCCCGAGATATGCTGCAAAAGTTGTCTGTGAAATTACCGTTAAAGATTCCCCCGAATGGCTGAAAAAAAGGATTAAGAAAATCGGGATGCGCCCGATTAATAATATTGTGGATATAACAAATTTTGTAATGTATGAATACGGCCAGCCTCTGCATGCATTCGATCTTGATCTTTTAAA
>JBLNGL010000638.1:0-6613 GCA_050264735.1 Ignavibacteria bacterium
CAGTGGTTCTTATATCCCGGTTTAATGTTTCATCCGTAAGATAGCCGTTAATCGCATTCAAGCTGGTCTTCATATCTGAAATCAAAACAGTTATGTCCTGCTGAACCGTTCCCAGCATTGACATCACGGCGGGAATGTCGGCAGTAAAAGTGCCGTTTTGAACTTCACTGAAATCAAGAGGTTCATCTGATTTCCCGGGATTAATATCAACTTTTTTCCCGCCCATTAAATCAAGCATAGCAATTGAGAAGGCAGCGTCTTTATTTAATTTTACATCATTATCCAGAGCCAATACCACAATAACCTTGTTATCTACAGCTTGAAGATCGTCGACAACTCCTTTTCGCACTCCGCTGACCATTGCATAGTCCCCTATTTCCAGTCCCGATACATTATCAAACCTAACCTGAAGCGTTTTTTCTTTTGAAGCAAGGCTGCAATTTTTTGCCCAGGTTAAAATCCATATAAAAATAATTATCCCTACTGCAACAGTAACGCCGACACGGATTTCAGTTTTTCTCTGATCTTTCATTTTAAATTCTTTTTTTGTTTTTCAATTTAATAAAGATGAGCCTGGGTATTCTTCATTGTGATTCAAAAAGCTTTTTTATTTTTGCAAGTTCATCGGCAGTTATTAAACTGTCGGCAAAAATTAGTTTTGCGGAATCAACAAGCTTTTCCATTTCTTCACCATTAATATTAATTTCTTTTTTATTCTTTATCCTGCTGTGCACGAAATTATCCATCAGAACTCTTAAAGAATCCTTCTCGGGAGTTTCTTTTACATTTTTCATTTCTCTATTAATGCCTTCAAAAACGAACCCTTTAATGAGTTTTTCCCCCGGTTTAAGGATGAGTTCATCAAAATAATTCTGAACCAGGAACAGAACCAAGGCAATGAGCACCGTTAAGACAATAATGATTTTTACAAAGCAGCCTTTTTTCAAAAATTATTCCCCTTCAATTTTTTCGATTAAAACTTTCTTTATCCTTTTATTTAAAACTTCCTTTACCGTAAACTTATAATTTTCCAGAATGAAAGAGTAGCCGTCTTTCGGAATCTGCCCGGCATAATTTAAAATCAGACCGGCAAGCGTTTCAAAATCTCCGTCGCCCGGATGTATATTTAAATTGAGAAGCTCGTTCAATTCATCAATAGATATTTTTCCCTGGGCCAAAAAAGAGGCTTCACTGATTTTTGTAACCGGATTTTCTTCCTGGTCATATTCGTCCCTTATTTCACCTACTATTTCCTCAAGGATATCTTCCAAAGTAATCAGACCTGCCGTACCTCCGAATTCATCGACTACAACAGCGAGGTGCATTTTTTTCTCCTGGAATTCCTGCAGCAGATCATTAATTTTTTTGCTGCCGGGAATAAACATTGCTTTCCGTGCAATCTTGGTTAACGAAAGCTGTTTCCTTTGTTCTTCATTTTTAAGATAGCTGAGAATATCTTTAGTTTGAATAATCCCCAGGATATTATCGAGATCATCCTTAAATAACGGGAGCCTGCTGTAGCCTGAAGTAGTTATAATTTTCAGGAGCTCATTAAAATCAGCATCCGCGGATACTGCAATTATATCGACGCGGGGGGTCATAATTTCCCCCACATCAACAGAATATAAATCCGTAATCCCCTGTATAAGTTCCTCCTCATCTTCAATATCGGATTCAGTTTTAGATGAAGCTGCTTTACCGGAAATTACAGATGAAATTTGATCAGATCTATTCTTCTCTTTCCTGCCGGCCTGTAAAGAAATCCTGGCAATCTCGGCAATAGTTTCCGATACAGGATAAATAAAAATATTTATCCAGTACAAAGGATAAACTGCAATATCGGAGAAAAACCCGGTTCTTTTTACAATCCAGGCCTTAGGCAGAAATTCTCCCAGGAAAATAAAAATTAAGGAAGCTATGAGTATTAAAAAGATCAAAGAAAGAGTTAGAGAAGTTCCGGAAGCCGCGGAATATTCAAAAACTAAAGAAGCTGCGGTAATTATTGAAGCTGCCTTGATAAAAGTTTTAGCAGCCAGTACAGCAGTTAAAAGCTGGCGCGGATTATCCAGGAAATAGTTTAAATACCGCTTCTTTAATTTGATCTTTTTTTCATCTTCCCCCGTTTTCCCCGAATTTTGACCGGCATTTTTCCTAGATTTGATCGAAACAAATGCTGCTTCGGAACCTGAAAAAAAAATATATGAGCAGAGCAATATTAATACAATTACAAGTTTAAGCTGCCAATCAATATCCAAAAATCAAATTCCATTATTAAACAGAAAATTTAAAACGGAAGATCGTTATTCTCGTCTACTTTCATTTCAGGTTCGGCTGATTCTCCTGCACTGCTCGGAACCGACTCTTTGCTGCTTTCGCTGGGTTCAAGAGGAATAATTCTATCGGCAACCACTTCGGTGGAATATCTTTTTATTCCTTCTTTATCGGTGTAATCCCTTTTATTCAGTCTTCCTTCGACATAAAACTTTTTTCCTTTTTTCAGGTTCTCCTTAAAAAAATCGGAGAGATTATAACCGACAATATTATGCCAGGTTGTTTCGTTTATCCAATTCCCGTCCTTCCCTTTATAGCTGCTGGTTGTAGCCATAGTAAAAGTAGTAACGGAAACGTTTGTTGTTGTAAATCTGGTTTCGGCATCTTTCCCAAGATTGCCGATCAGCATTATCTTATTTAGGGAGAAAGCCATTTAGCCTCCGGATTTTTTATTGATTATTCTTTATTAGAAGCAGAATTACACCCTCATCAAAAATTTAATTTAACAATTCTTTTGTATAAAACAAAATATTGAGGCGGAAAAAATATTAAGAATATTTTAATTAGTGAAAAAAAGCGGCTGTTTTCAGGCAGCCGCCCGGTAATTTTACAGGCTGTATGAGAGATCTAAAGAAAAAACATGGCTTATATTTTCATAAGTCCCGTTAAAATTGATATCAGGAACAGTATTGGTAACTTCCCGCTCCTGGAAAAGGAGAAGTAGATAACCGAAATCAATACCGAAATTTTCCGTGAATTTATAGCCGAAACCGGTATTAATTCCGACTCGGTTTGCATCCGGGAGAGTCGGATCGACATATTCGGTTTTAATGGGATTTTTATCGTAAAATATGCCTCCCCTTAATGCAAAAACATCCGATGTTTTATATTCCGCACCGCCTCTTATGATAAAAGTATTTTCATAGTTTCTGTCGGAACTTGCTACATTTTGAATTCCAGGTGTTTGAGGACTTAAATCATAATTCTCGAAAGTAACTTCCAATTTATCATAACTTGACCATGCTACATATTGAAAATCGGCTGCCAATGTTAGTTCTGTTGACGGGGTAAAACCCACTCCCAGTGTAATATTTTGTGGAACCGTCAAGGGTGCTGAGATATTTCCATTCGGAAAAGCAATATAAGCCCCACCCAATAAAGGATGATTAAATCCGGCTGGATTACTTGAGGCTGTACCTTCAAAATCAAATTTAACTTCACTCCTGTAACTTAATCCAAATGATAATAGCTCCAATGGTTTGTACATTAAAGCAGCAGAAAATCCATAGCTGGTTTTATTTCCATCTAACTTAACTTCAACGTTCGATTGCCCTGTAAGGGGGTGAACAACGTTATTTATTATCTTAACATTTGCATAAGCAATTACAGCACATGCACTTAAAGAAAATTGATCTGAAAATTTATATGCAACAGCAGGGGTGAAGAAAAAAGATTTTATTTCGGTATCAACGGCCAATTCGTTTCCCACCCAATCGGAAGGCCACTTTGTGCCGAGCCCGTACTGATTGTTTACGCTTAAACCTGCATACCAGTTATCATCAAACTGATGAGTGACATAAACATCGAATGGGGTAAATATCTGCTTTTCCATTTCCCATTCGATTGTTTCAGGCGAAGGTCCGGTAAATTTCGTGGCTGGTGCGATTACTGAAAGACCAACTATGAATTGAGTTCCATGCAATTGTGTTATTCCTGCAGGATTGAAGAAAATTGCTGACGGATTATTGGCAATGCCTGTAAAAGCATTAGCCATTGCAAGAGCTTTTGCTCCTTGTTCATTGATCTGAAATCCCCCTGCCAGTGCAAGATTAATTAATGCAGCAAAAAAAACGGTAGCAAATAGTATTTTTTTCACTTTTTCTCCTTTTGTAAAATTGGATAAAGCATATCTATTTATGTTGTGAATTTGGCGGAGAGCCGGAGAAGTTTCCCCACATGATGAGAAATATGATGTTTTTAAAAAATGACATACTCAATTGAGATGTAAAATAATTCAAAGAACTATTAAAAGGCAATAAAAATTTTAAATATTTTGAAATTAGAGGTGTAGTTGGAATAGGGGCTTAGAAGTATAGAGGAGAAAGGGTATAAAAGTATAAAGAAGAAGTTTAATAATTAACTTTATTTAAAAAGTGTCAACCTTTTAGGGATATGTCAGATTACATACCTCCCCTCTCCTTTGGAGACTGTGTGAAAATTCTGGAAAACCGTTGAACCGGTTACTATACATTTTGTTTTTACATTGTATTCCCACAGTTAAAACTGTGGATTAATAATATTCACATAAGCTCCTTTGGAGAGGGGGCGGGGGTGAGGCTTTGATCAATTATAAAAAGGACGGCTCCCTTTTCTACTGCGATTCCTTCTTTTACAAGTATTTCTCTGATTTTTCCTCTAGACGGCGAGCGCAGTTCATTTTCCATTTTCATTGCTTCAAGAATTAATACCGGTTCGCCGGCTTCTACTTCATCTCCAGTTTTCTTTTTAAGCTTAAGGATCAATCCGGGCATAGGAGATTTTATTTCCGAATGATGATTAAGCTGTCCCCTGGATTCAATCATCAGCGCGGCTTTTTCCTGAAGCGATGTCCTTATTAAAACTTCAAAATGTCTTCCTTTTAGTGTAATTGAAATTTTTTCTCCGGTCAAATTCCTTGAATAGATTTCATAAATTTTATTCCCGATCTTGAACATGAAAAGATTTGAATTCAGCAGCTGCAGTTCAAAATTATATTTTTTATCATCTATAAAGATGAAATTATCCTCAACTTTAATCTTTTTTTTAATCCCGTTTACGGTTACAAGATACTCATTCATAAATCAAGTCCGTCCATCTGTTTTCCCCGGAAGTTCGTGTTTTTTTATTCGGTGCTGAACGGGATTTCATAACTGCAGCGAACAATGCAGCAATTTCATCCAGGTTCTCACCGGAATTCGAGGTTATAAATTCATTAAGCTCTTTTAGATTATTATCAACAAAATTTATATCGTAGCTTCCGGATATAAATGATTTATGATTTAAGATAGAAATCAGGAAAGGAATATTTGTAATTACTCCCGCAATCAGGTATTCCGATAATGCAGCGGCAATTTTTTTTACCGCCGATTCCCGGTCATGCGCATGGCAAATTAGCTTTGCTATCAGCGGATCGTAATTAATTGTAATATCTGAATGCTGATTAAACCCGGAATCCACTCTTATCCGATTTCCCGCAGGTTCTCTATAGCAGTAAATTTCTCCGGCTGAAGGGAGAAAATTATTCGAGGGATCCTCCGAGCAGATACGGCATTCAATTGCATGTCCGTTTAATTTTATGTCATTCTGATTGAAGGACAATTTATTCCCTGCCGCAATTGATATTTGTTCCTTCACCAGGTCAATGCCGGTTACCATTTCGGTTACCGGGTGTTCAACCTGGATACGCGTATTCATCTCAAGAAAATAAAAATTCTTATCCTGATCCATTAAAAATTCGATTGTACCGGCATTAAAATATTCACATGCTTCAGCAGCCTGCACTGCAGCTTCCGTAATTTTTTTTCTCGTTTTTTCATCCACAAATGACGAAGGAGATTCTTCAATAATTTTCTGGTAGCGCCTTTGAACCGAACACTCTCTTTCAAAAAGATGGGCATAATTTCCACGCTTGTCTGCAATCACCTGGACCTCAATATGCTTCGGACTGACAAAAAATTTTTCAATATAAATTTCTCCGTTTCCAAAAGCATTGAGTGCTTCCCTCGATGCAGATTCAAAAGCCGGAAGAAATTCTTTTTTGGAAAAAACTTTCTTCATTCCTTTGCCTCCGCCTCCGGCTGCGGCTTTTAAAATAACGGGGTAGCCGATTTCTTCCGCCGCCTTTTTCCCTTCTGCTTCGGATGTAACCGGATTTATAGTTCCGGGTACTATCAGAATGCCGTTCCGCTTCATTAAATTTCTTGCTGCAATTTTATTTCCCATCAGTGAAACAGATCTTGATGAAGGACCGATAAAGGTGATTTTTTCTGCTTCTGCCATTTTGATAAAATCAGGATTTTCAGAAAGAAAACCATAGCCCGGGTGAATTGCATCTGCATTAATTTCTTTTGCAAGAGTGATTAGCTTTTCTTTATTCAAATAAGATTGAGATGATTGAGCCGGGCCAATGTAGAAAGCTTCATCGGCAAGCCTGACATGAAGAGATTTCCGGTCGGCTTCGGAATATACTGCAGCAGTTTTAATTCCTAATTCGCTGCAGGAACGGATTATGCGGACAGCAATCTCTCCCCTGTTGGCAATCAGGATTTTTTTAAACATTATTTGAGAGTAAGTTCAAGTTAAA
>JBLNGL010000639.1:0-3313 GCA_050264735.1 Ignavibacteria bacterium
ATCCCCGGGCAAGCTGTTCAACCCATTCGATTGCCTGTAAGACCGGTACCCCTGTACCCGAAGTAAGATTAGAGATGTAAGACTTAAGCGTCTGTCCTTCTACAAATTCCATGACAATAAACATATCCCCGTTCTGCTGATCAATTTCATAAATTGAAAGAATATTTGAATGATTAAGAGCAGCAGCAGATTTTGCTTCGCGCATAAATCTCTGCTTATTTTCCTCAGTAGAAGAGAGCTGTACAGGAAGGAATTTAATTGCAACCGGACGGTCAAGTTTTGTGTCTTTTGCTTTATAAACTACACCCATTCCGCCCTGCCCGACTTGCTCAATAATCATGTAATGAGAGATTATTTTTCCTATTAAATCATTCATAATATCACCTTTATATTACGGGCAGTGCCTATCTCGGCTTGGCAGCCGAGCCAAGTCGGCCGGGCTTCAACGATTTCGACAATTTGATAGTGAGAAATTGATTGTCCTATCATATTTAACCTTTTATTTATTAAAAATTAGTCTCGGCGGACAGATCCGCCCTGCCGACGAAACGAAAGTGCAGTCGGGCTTCGCCAAGTTTTTTTCAATATCTTAGAATTCAAAATGATCTGCCCAACTAAATTATTCATGGTTTTGCATATCATAAAACCTTTTTCCAAAAACTTTCAACTACTTGAAGCTCATCACTGCTTCCTTAATAGTAGAATACTGTTTGAAGATTTTGTTTAACTTTGTAATTGAGAAAAGATTTTTAATTTTACCCGAAATTCTGGCAAATTTTAAATCTCCGCCTTTCTTTTTTACAGTTGTATAACTGGCTACTAAAATTCCGAAACCGGAGCTGTTAAGAATAGTTAATCCTTTCAGGTCAAATACTATATTCTTTTTTCCTTCATCAAGGATTCTATTTAATGTTTTGTTCAATTCTTCCGTGAAATCTCCTCCAAATAATTTTCCTCTCAGATGAACAACTACAGAATTACCTTTATCTTCAATTTTCATTTCCATTTTATTTTTCTATTCTCATTTTCATTTAAGGCAATAGATTCTATGAAAATAAATTCTCAGCTTATATTCCCTTAAGCACTCCGGGAATAAATCAATCTTTATCTGTCTAAAGATTCTTATTGCTACATTATTCAATAACTATTCTAGGAGGCGAATCTCCCGTAGCATACGCACCATCTTTCGTGCAGAAGACTGCATATTCATACGTACCTGCCAATGCATCATCTTTAACTTTAAGCTTAAGCTTCTTCCCATCCTTCAGGAATTTTGTATAACCATTTTTAAGGCTATCTTCGGCATCCACACCATTAAATAATTTACCGGGAAGTTGTAAATAGGCATCCGTACCTTTTGCGGTCCATATAATGATTTCTTTTTTCTTTACCTTAACTCTTGTTTTAGTATAGTCGGTTTCATCTGCAACTTTCCAGTCATTTTTAACTTTAACAATAACTAAGTTATATTTTTTGGGGGCATCTTGTAATGACATGAATACAAAGCCCGCAAAAAATAAAGATGCGAAGATAATGAATAAGAAGATCTTTGGTTTATGATTCATTGTGTTCTCCTAAATGTTAGTGCATATGTTAATTAAGGATGATAATAATGCTGAGGCCTCAGATTTTTCTTAAAATTATTAATTATTTATCAGCTGCTTGTATTTTTGATCAGCGATCAAATTTTTAAATTCCGGCTGATGTTCGATTTCGGATCTTGAATATCCATTCTGTAAAGCCTTGTTAATCCAGGATATAGCTTTATCCCTGTCACCCAAATTTTCGTAAACAGCAGCAGCCCGGTACATAACCATAACATTATCGGGGGCAATTTTTATTGATGTCTTCAGCAAATTCATAGCTTTAGAAGTATCTCCAATATCGGCGTAATAAGATGCTAAATTTGATGTGACTTCCGGGTCGTGAGGATTGATTATAAGCTTATCTTCGGCTAGGTCTATAGCTTTTTTATAAGCAGATAAAGATTCTTTAAGTTTTTTCGGAATCCAAAAATAAGCAGCGGCAAGATTTCCCCAGGTGAGATAATCTTTGTCATTTAACTTTAATGCCTGCTCATAAGATTCGGCAGCATCCTCAAATTTGCCTTCAACATAAAAAAGAGTGCCAAGATTAGAGTAAATATTATAAGATTCTTTGATTTGTAACGATCGTTCAAACATTCCGCGGGCTTCAGCACGGCGCTCAAGCAAATAAAATATTCCTCCCAGATTATTGTAGCCCCTGTAATTATCGGGAGTTAATTTAATAACTTCTTTAAATTGATTTATTGCTTCCTCATAGCGGCTATGCCTGTAATAAAAAGCTCCGAGATCATTATACCCCGCCCAGTAATCGGGTTTTAATTTAACAGCTTTTTTGTAGGTCAACTCTGCTTCAGTAATATTACCGGAAGCCTCATACGCTTTGGCGAGTCCGCGGTTTGCACCGGCATCGGAAGGATTGTCCGATACTACTTGTTTAAAATGCAATACGGCAAGCTTATAGTTTCCCGTGCCGGTGTAAATCATTCCTAGAGTAATATTAGTGTGCGCCAATAAGCTATCTTTTTCAAAGGCCTTCTTTGCATGCTCCTTCGCTAATTCTACTAGTTCTAAATTTTGGGTTATTTCATAACAACGCCAGTAGGCTTCGCCTAACCCGGCAAAAGCCAGCGCATAGTTGGTATCTATTTTTGCTGCCATTCTGAATAAATTTATCGCTTCTTCCACATTGTCTAGGTTTTCATAACGTTGAAGCTTTCCCCGGCCCTGAACATAATACTCGTAGGCTTTAGGCACGGAAGTTTTCCCGGCATCTAAAATATCTTTAAGCTCCGGTTCCAATTCTATATTAAGCATCTCCAGCAGCTTAATAACCGCTTCATTTTGTGTTGAAGAAATGTCCTTGAAACTAATATCAATGATGGATGAATTAAGCTGACGGAGGTTTCTTGCATCTATAAGATTTAAAGTCAATCTCAAAAGATCATTAATAAATTGAAGGCTGCCGGATACGACAAGATTAACTCCAAACATTTTATTTGCTTCACTTGCGCTTTTTATTTTGTTCTGAATTACTTCGCTTGCCGGTACAACCCAAAGAGAACCATGAAATCTTTCAATCTGCGAAAGGTTGCTTGAGAGAGTCTCCAAAAGCCCATCGCAGAACGCCTGCCTGTCGGCACCCCCGCCAATACTATTTATTGGAAGAATTAAAAGATGTTTTTCAGATGATACAGGTGAAGAAGAAAAAAGGGAATCAATCAATTCTTTTGCAGACGGTGAAAGATAAAACAAAATTAACAGCCCCA
>JBLNGL010000640.1:0-6457 GCA_050264735.1 Ignavibacteria bacterium
GATTCATCAGGAACTTACTATCTGACGGATTTAATAACCGGGGATGTTATTTCCGGACTGCCTGAAAATTTATCAAATGTCCAGGTTTCTTTAAATGCATTCACAACAAAAATTTTATTTCTTGCTGATTCAATTGTTCAATTTACCGGCATTGGAGATGTTGCATCGGATAAACCGGGGTCATTTGAACTGCTCCAGAATTATCCCAATCCTTTTAATCCTGCTACAAATATCAGATTCACTCTTCCTTCTTCAGGACATGTAATCTTAAAAGTTTACGATATTCTTGGAAATGAAGCAGCGGTTTTAATTAATGGATATCTTGCAGCTGGTTTTCATACATCTGTTTTTAACGGAAGCAGTTTGTCAAGCGGTGTTTATTTCTACAGGATAGAGTTTGATAATAAAATAAACACCAAGAAAATGGTTTTTATTAAATAATCTTTAATGCAGTCTCTTTTTAAAAATTCTTTCATCATTTTTTCCTTTTGTTTTTTTCCTTTTTACCTGATTCAAGCTCAATCAATTTCTTTGAATGGTGAATGGGAATTCACGATTGATCCGGGAAACAAGTATACTGTTGAAACCATGGAGGATGTAAAATGGAAAACTGCTAAAGTACCCCTTTCGTGGCAGGCTCAGTTTGAAGATCTAAGAGATTATCAGGGAATTGCATGGTACAGGAAGAAGTTTTTTTTTCCGTTGATTGAATCACGAAAAGTTGCCTTGCTTAAATTTAATGCTGTAGATTACCTGGCAGAGGTTTTCATTAATAGAAAATCTATAGGAAAGCATGAAGGCGGATATACTCCTTTTCAGTTTGATATTACAAAATTTATAAAAGAAGGAGAAAATGAAGTTATAGTTAGAGTTATGGATCCGGTGAATGATGAAAAGGGGACAGAAGGCATAAGCTATTGGAATATTCCTCACGGCAAGCAAAGCTGGTATGTGCAGACAAGCGGTATCTGGCAGGATGTAAATATTTTTATAAAGCCTGAATTGTACATTCAAAGCCTCCATATTACCGCATCAATGGACGGTGCCTTTCAAATAGATTTAAAACTGAATAATTCCAAGTTGAAAGAGAATAATCTAAGAATAAGGATTGCAGGAAGGGATAATAAAGTTGTTTGGAGCAAAGAAATTCAGATTCTTTCTTATCAAAACAATATTCATCTAGATGGTAATATTGAAAATCCTTCATTATGGAGCTTCTCTTCTCCCTATCTTTATGAAATTGAGGCTGAGATCGGAGATGATAAGATCACCGATAAATTCGGCTTCAGATCAATTGAAGCAAAGAACCGGAAGCTGTATCTAAATGGAGAGCCGTTTTATTTAATTGGCGCGCTTGACCAGGATTTTTATCCTGAAACTATTTATACAATACCCTCGGAAGTTTATATCCGGGAGGAAATGTTGAAAGCAAAGCAACTAGGACTTAATACGCTGCGCTGCCACATTAAAGTCCCCGATCCGGTTTATCTGAAAACTGCAGATGAGCTTGGATTATTGATCTGGTATGAAATTCCTAACTGGGATGTTTTTTCATCGGATGCAGCCGCACGGGCCTCAAAAACAATCGATGAAATGCTGGAGAGGGATTGGAATCATCCGGCATTGGTAATACTCAGCTTAATTAATGAAAGCTGGGGAATTAATCTGAAGATAAAAGAGCAGCGCGAATGGCTGCTTAATGAATTCATCCGGGTAAAAGAAAAAGCCGCCGGGAGACTGGTAGTCGATAACAGCGCATGCTACGGAAATTTTCATTTGAAATCCGATTTAAATGATTATCATACATATTGGTCAATACCCGACAATAAAGAAAAGTTTGATGAAACTATTAATGAATTTTCAAAAAGGCCTAAATGGCTTTTCAGCGAGTTCGGCGATTCTAAAGAAACCGGCCAAGAGCCTCTTCTTCTGTCTGAATTCGGCAATTGGGGGCTACCGAAACTATCGGAGCTGCCGTGGTGGATGGAGAGAAAATTTTATGATGTTGAGGTTTCCCTTCCGCTCGGTTATGAGAAAAGATTTTTCGATTATCAGTATAAGGAAATCTTTGATTCCTATAATGAACTAGCTGAAGAAAGTCAGAAAAGCCAATTTAATGCTTTGAAGTATGAAATTGAAACAATAAGGATGAAACCTGAAATTCAGGGTTATGTTATTACTGAATTCACCGATATAGACTGGGAGTGCAACGGGCTGCTGGATATGCGAAGAAATTTTAAAAATTACTCCGATGTTCTGCCATTTATTCAGCAGCAGGATGTTATAATTCCAATGCCGGCTAAATATAATTATTATGATAATGAGGAAGCTGAAATTAAAATATTTATTTCTTATTACAGCAGTGAGGATTTAGATAAATCAAAGTTATTGTGGAAATCTGGAGATAAGGATTCGGGTTTTATTAATCTGCCGGCTATTAAAAGGGGAGATGCGGGTGAACGTCAAGCTTTAAAATTTGCCTTGAAAAAAGTTCAAGCATCGGAAAAATTGAGAATCGAATTTAAGCTGGTAAATAACGGAAAAATAATTGCACGGAATTTTACAGAGATTTTTATTTATCCTTCAAATAAAGAAATATCGAAAAGAACAATTAAAATTTATGACCCTCGTAAAAAATTAAATGAATTTGCCGAAGCTCTTAAAGATGAATATGAATTATCGGAAAATAGTTCTCTGATAATTACAAATACTTTAGATGCAGAGATAATAAATAAATTGTCCAACGGCTCTAATGTTATCTGTATAGTTGATTCATCTACTTCCGTTCCCGGTTCTGCGGGAATTAAGATCATAAGCAGAAATTCGGAATGGTACGACGGCAACTGGGCATCAAATGTAAACTGGAAGCGGAACGAAGAACCTGTTTTCAGCAATATAAGTTTTGGAAAAACTTTAGGTTTTGAAACTGCGCTCTCATCTCCTGAATGCGTTATTGGCGGAATTCCAAAAGAAAATTTTTCAGATGTTCTTGCCGGAATGTATGTCGGGTGGATTCATTTAAATTCAGCCTATATTCTTAAAATGAAGCATGAAAAAGGAAGACTTATAATGTGTTCATTCCCTATAGCTCAGAATTACTCCTCCGATCCTTTTGCGCATTATTTGTTTAGGAATTTAGTTGATTATATAGGAAGCGGAAAATTTAAATCAAATTTTAATTTTAATTAAAAAGGACCAAAATGCTTAATGAAAATAAGGCTCTAAAATCGGCAGCAGAGAAGGAGATAGAAAAATCAAACGGGGTACTGCGGTTAAAACCGGCCTGGGTAGCGCGGAATTTTATTCCTCCCGGGAGAAGATTCGGTCTGCCTGAAAGTGAATACAGCCTTAGCGCTCGCGGCGGCATTTGCGAAAGATGGATCGGCTCGACTACAAAAGCGGATAACAAAGTTAGTGTCCCGGACGAAGGGTTAAGCTTCCTGAATATTGAAATGAAAGAAGAAATAACCCTGAAAGAAGCCGTTGAGGAGTTTCCTGAAATAATTATGGGGAAGGAGTATTCCAAAACTCATCAAGGATTAAAGCGCCTTCCGAAATTATTCGATTATGCCGACCGCCTTCCGTATCATATCCACCAGATGCAGCACCATGCGGCTTTGGTCGGAGCAAATTCAAAAGATGAAGCGTATTATTTTCCTGAGGGAGTTGAAATGGGGGAGCATCCGGAAACTTTTTTCGGCGTGCATCCGGTTATCGCAGAAACAAAAAAGTATGATCTTCTTCTGCCTCATCTTGTTGAATGGAAAGATGATAAGATTTTAAAACATTCCTTTGGTTATACGCAGAATCCTGATGACGGCTTTCATGTTCCCTCCGGTACGCTTCATGCACCCGGGACTGCTTTAACCATCGAGCTGCAGGAAGATTCCGATGTTTTTGCAATGATGCAGGCAAAAGTCGGAAAGATATTTATTTCGAAAGATCTGCTCTGGAAAGATGTAAGAAAAATTGACCGCGATAAATTCGGTGAAAAAATTATTCTCGAAATGATTAATTGGGAAACAAGCGGCGATCCCGATTTTTATAAAAACAGGCATACTCCTCCTAAATTAATTCCGGGAAGTAAAAATGCAGGCGGAGAAGAGTATTGGATTTTCTATAATACAAAAAAATTCAGCGGCAAAAAGTTAATTATCCGTCCGGATAAATCTTATTCAAGCAAGGACAATGGTGTTTACAATATTCTTGTCTGGAAAGGAAAAGGAAAATTTAACGGAATTGAAATCGCCGGACAGAATTTCATTCTGGACGAATTGCTTGTTTGCCACGATACTGCTGTAAGCTCCGTAAATATTGAAAATACCGGGAAGGAAGATCTTATTATTTATAAATTTTTCGGACCTGACATTAACCCGGATGTTCCGATGCTCGGATAGGTATAAGAGAATAAATTTGTGAAACCAATGAAACTTGAAATAGAAGAACCTAGTAAGCTTATATTCGGAAAGGCGCCGAAGCCTGTTAAGTGCAAAAGAGGTTTTTCCATCGGCAGCGGGGAAGTATATCCCGAAATTAATTTTACGCTTCCTCAAATGATTATTGATGATTCCACCTGGAATGAGATTAAATCAATGTATTCCGATTTAATAAATGAAATCTGCAGACGGGCTGTCGATTTGAAAACCCCTGCCCTGGTTGTAGAGTTTGAACTTCTTCCTCCCATGACAGTTAAACCGGAATGGGGAGCGGAAATAACTTCAATCATTGCAAAAAGTCTGGAAGAGCATTTTCAGAAATACGGATTAAAATCTGCTTTGCGCGCAACTCCTGTCGATGTAAGGGATAGCGAGCGTCCTCCTTTAATGAGAAATGGTGAAATGACTGAGAAGATGTTCCATTCTTTCGGGTTGTGTGCGGATGCCGGCGCCGATATGCTCTCAATTGAATCCACCGGAGGAAAAGAAGTCCACGATGAAGCGTTGCTGAACGGCGATCTTGCCGGGATTGTATTTGCACTCGGAGTACTCGCCGTAAAAGATATGGGTTTCTTGTGGAATAAAATTGTAGAAATTTCCAGTAGA
This sequence comes from Ignavibacteria bacterium, assembly GCA_050264735.1. GTDB lineage: Bacteria > Bacteroidota > Ignavibacteria > Ignavibacteriales > Ignavibacteriaceae > DATKLQ01. Next base: position 5,043 of record JBLNGL010000640.1, read on the forward strand.
AAAAATTTGATCGCTGCCGGAGATACTGCATGCGGTTTCGCTAATACGGCAATGATTTTAGCAGATAAAGGAATGCTTCCAAAGACGCTTGCAGCAGTTGATAGGTCAGCAACTATCGTGAGAAGTCTGCAGGCATATATTGAAGGAGCCGTTGGCCCAAGTAAAGACTGCGCATATGAAGGTCCGTTTATAAAAGCAATGACAGGCATTCCCATTTCTATGGAGGGGAAAACCAGTGCATGTGCGCATCTGAGCAGCTTGGGTAATATTGCAGCAGCTTGCGCAGATTTGTGGAGTAATGAGTCGGTGCAGAATGTAAAGCTCCTGAGCACTTTTGCTCCAGTCGTTTCGCTCGAGCAGTTGATTTACGACTGCAGATTGATGAATCAATCTTTGAAAGAAGGAATTGATTCGGCTTTGAAATACCGGAAATGGATGGTAGAAGGCGATGCCTATCTTGATCCCCAGGCATACGTTTTAAAGCCGGATGTTGTTATCAGAATCTGTAAAAAAATAATTGAATATAAAACACCTTATGAAATGACGCTTGGTGCTGTTGATGAAACATTAAAAATATTGAGAGAAGCTTCCGGCATAGGTGAAATCAAATTAACTAATATTGAAACCAGATGGCTGAATATGCTTTCCGCCCAGTTTGATGGAATTCCAGGTACCGAAGAAGCAGCCTTTGAAATGATAAGATCCGGAATTTATGAAGGTAAATTTATTCCGGCTGAATATGAATTTACTTGAACTTGAAAAAATTATCGGAGTAAAGATGAGCTTATTTGATGACATCAAAGAGAATGTAGTGAGAGGGCATAGTGATTCTGCATCAAAATATCCGCCGGACTTGGTTGGTAAACCGGGAGTAAAAGATCTTGTACAGAAAGCACTTGATCAAAAAATGGAAGTATCTTCAATACTTAAAGAAGCTTTAATTCCCGGGATGGAAATAGTGGGAAATAAATTTTCAAGCGGAGAATATTTTGTACCGGACATGCTCCTTTCGGCGCAGGCTATGAAATCCGGAATGCAGCTCCTCCAGCCTCTTCTGAAGGGGGAGGATACAAAAAAGCTTGGAACAGTAATATTGGGAACCGTTAAAGGTGATATGCATGATATCGGGAAAAATCTGGTAAGAATGATGCTGGAAGGCGGCGGTTTTGAGGTTATTGATCTCGGCATAAATACTCAGACCGAAACATTTATCGATATGGCAAAAAAATATCCGGATGCAGTAATCGGAATGTCTGCGCTTCTTACTACTACAATGGAAAATATGCGGCTGGCAATTCAGGCTTTAAGAAATAATGGTTTGCAGAATAAAGTTATAATAGGCGGAGCAGCAGCAAGCCAGAAATTTGCGGATGAAATTCATGCCGATGGTTTTACTAGAGATGCTGCCGCTTCGG
>JBLNGL010000641.1:0-3397 GCA_050264735.1 Ignavibacteria bacterium
CCGCCCGGCAATTTTGTTTGTGCAATACGATCAAGATCATCGAGCGCTTGTCCCAAAGTAACACCGGGAACTAAGCTGGCTGTAATTTTAGCAGAACGTATCCTGTTGTAATGGTTCAGTTCCTTGGGAGCGACTGTTTTTTCAACTTTTACGACATTTGCAAGCTGTACCAGTCCGCCGGTTCCCCTTATGTAAAGGCTTTGAATAGATTCCGGGGTAGAGCGCAATTCAGGTTTTGTTTGAATGATAACATCATATTGTTTTGTACCACGCTTAAAATTTGTTACTTGTAGCCCGCCTAAGAAAGCTTCGAGAGTAGAACCGATGTCGGTAACCGATAATCCTAGTCCGGAAGCACGCTCTCTATCTATATTGATGTCCAATTGCGGTTTATTTAATCTTAAATCGGTATCTAAGTTAATCAGGTATCCCAACTGGGATGCTTCACCCATCATTATATTTACAGCCTGATTTAATTCGTCATAATTATCACCCTGCAGTACATATTCGACCGGACTGGACGCAAAGTCTGCTCCAATACTAGGCGGATTAATAACAAAAGCCAGAACACCTGGAATTGAAATTAATTGCGGGAAAAGCTCCTGGACAATTTGCTGCTGCGATTTATCCCTTTCACTTCTCGGCTTCATGTTTAAAAACATAAAGCTGTTTGTAACACTTCCCGGTCCACCGAAACTTAAACCGGTAGCCGTGAAAAGTCCCTGTCGTTCAGGCAAAGCAAGCAGACGTTTTTCAATTTCTCTTACATAAGTATCTGTATATTCCAGAGTAGCACCTTCAGGCGCAATTACGATCCCAAATCCAACTCCCCTATCTTCAGTTGGGACCAGTTCGCTTGGTAAAAGGCTGAATATTATGAAAGCTAAAACCAGCAAAACTACAGCGCTGATTACAGCCACAATTCGATGTCCTATAGTCCATCTTAATGTCCGGTTATAAAATGTATTCAGCTTCTCAAAAAATGCATCAAAAGAACGTGAAGCCCAATTATTGCCTGTTCCATGCAAAGGTCTTAATATTTGTGAAGATATCATTGGCGTTAAAGTAAGAGCAACAAAGCCGGAAATTAAAACAGCTACGGCAACCGCTACACCGAATTCGTTAAATAATCGACCGACATTACCTGATAAAAACGCAAGCGGTATAAATACCGCAACAAGTGCAATGGTTGTTGAAACAACTGCAAAACCGATTTCTTTACTGCCGTCTATAGCAGCCTGCCACCTGCTTTTACCCATTTCCATATGGCGGTAAATATTTTCAAGAACAACAATAGCATCGTCAACAACAAGTCCGATGGCCAAGACAAATCCTAAAAGAGTAAGAATATTTATTGTGAATCCCGCAAAATAAACTGCAGCCAATGCTCCGATAATTGAAACAGGTATTGCCAGAGTCGGGATAATAGTTGCACGAAAACTTTTCAGGAATGCAAGAACCACAAGAATTACTAGAGCTGTAGCAATCAGCAATGTTTCCTGGACTTCAGAAATCGATTCGCTTATAAATACTGAGCTATCATAAGCTACTTCAAGCTTCATTCCCTCGGGCAGCAATTTCTTTAATTCAACTAATGCAGAGCGGATTTCAGCTGCAACATCAACGGTGCTTGCCTTGGACTGCTTGACAATTCCCAAACCAATAGCAGGTTCTCCATTCCATCGGGCAACGGTACGTTCATCTTCGGCTCCAACAGTTACATCGGCAATATCACTAAGACGAATCACATCATTTTCAGTTTGAGAGACAATGATTGCTCCGAATTCTTCAGGCTTTGATAGTTCGCCTCTAGTGCGGACTGCAAATTCACGTTTATCTCCTTCGACTCTCCCGCCGGGTATCTCTGCATTCTCCCTTCGTATTGCAGCTTCAACATCCTGAGTTGTTAATCCGCGTGCTGCCATCCTGAACGGATCGAGCCATACTCTCATTGCATACCGGCGTTCACCTCCGATGATAACCGAGCCTACACCGGAAAGCCGCTGAATTCTTTCTTTCAAAACACGATCTGCAAAGTCGGATAATTCCAAGGTTGAATGATTCTGACTAAACACAGCAAGCCATACAATTGCCTGGGCATTTGCATCCACTTTGGAAATAACCGGGTCTTCTATTTCCTGCGGCAGGGTTCCTCTTATACGCGAAACTCTATCGCGGACATCATTCGCCGCTTCATTTACATCACGATTTAATTCAAACTCAATTGTAATGACAGATCCCCCTTCAGTGCTTGAGGAAGTAATAGTTTTGACTCCTTCCAATGTGGCAAACTGTTCCTCAAGAACATCTGTAATTTCGGTTTCAACCACATTGGAGCTTGCTCCTCTATACAATGTAACAATAGAAATAATGGGAGGATCTATGTCCGGGTATTCCCTAACAGGCAATTGAGTGAAAGAAATAATCCCAAAAAGCACAATTGCTAAACTCATTACTGTAGCAAATACCGGCCTTTGTATTGAGACATGACTTAATTTCATAACTATATCCTTTCAATCTAAAAATTATATCATCACTGCATACTAGGGATTGTCCCATTATTTGAAGCAACAGGGATGACTTTAGCACCTTCAAAAAGTTTTTGATGCCCGGCGCTAACTACTTTTCCGCCTGCTTCTAATCCATCTAATACCTCAACAACATCAGGCAGCTGTAATCCCATAGTAATAGGCACACGTGAAACGCTGCTGTCTTGTTTTACAATAAATACAAAAGATTGATTACCCTGAGCAAAAACAGCTTCATTTGGAATTGTTAATGCATCCGGATGTTTACTTAATACTACCGAAACATTGGCAGACATACCCGGCCGGAATTTTTGGCCAGGATTTCTAACAAACGCAACAACCTGAACATTACGCGTTTCCGGATTTAAAACAGGTTCTATTGCAATTATCTTACCTTTAACCGAATGATCGAGGAATATACTAGTTGAAACAGTTACTTCCGCTCCTTTTTTTATTTGACCAAGAAACCGTTCCGGAGCAGAAAATTCTACACGAATTTCATCCAGATTGGCAAGTTCTGTAATCGGCTGACCTGTACGCAGGAAAGTACCAATGCTTACTTTTCGTGTTCCGATTATTCCATCAAATGGAGCAACAATCCTTGTTTTAAGAAAACGTGCTCTTGATAATGCAAGGTTTGCTTCTGAAACTTTCATCGATGCTGTGGCATCATCAAGATCCTGCTGGGTGCCGGCTTTCTGACTAACTACTGTTTTAATACGGTTATAGCTTGTCTGGTTTTGCATAAAAAGCGGTTCAGATCGGTTCAATTCAGCAATAAGCTGTGAATCATCAAGCTGTGAAATAAGATCTCTTTTTTTTATAGCACTCCCTTCAATAAAAGGAAGACTGATAACTGCGCCATCAAT
>JBLNGL010000642.1:0-7901 GCA_050264735.1 Ignavibacteria bacterium
ACTGGATTATTTTATGATTCCACTCATAAAAAAATCATATAAAGAATTTGCTTTAAAAGAATCTTCCCGGGGTGTAAAAATTGTCGAATCGAAATTAGGTGATGAGGCGGCAATATTCGGCGGTATCCCTTTAGCTGAAGAATTCCTAGGGGTGAAGGTTTAATCTATAAATCTATATTCGTGTTAAACTGCTTTTCTAATTCAAGCAGTTCATTCGAGTAATTTTCCCATTCTCTTAAGCAATCTGCCAATTCAGCTTTAACCTGCTTAAATTCATTATTTTTTAATTTGGCGGATTCCGGATTCGTATAGATTTCAGGATTTCCGAGATCTGATTCGAGCTGCTTTTCGAGTATTTCTAAATCCGAAATCTTTTTTTCAAGTCCGGAAATTTTTTGAATTATTTCTTTTGTTGCCGAATATTTTTTCCGGCGCAATTCTGCTTCGAATTTCTTCAAATCCTTTCTGCTTATACTGTCCGGCTTACTTTCTGCGGCCGGCTTATATTCAACATGGTTCTTTAATTCTTCATTACGCTGAATCACTTCATGCTTGAATATGTAATATTCAATTCCGCCTTCATAAGTTGTAATTTTTCCATGTCTTATTTCTATAGTTTTAGTTGCTATAGGAGAGAGAAAATCCACATCATGAGAAACAATGACAAGAGATCCGGCAAAATTTATCAATGCATTCTTAAGCACTTCTTTCGACGAGAAATCCAGGTGGTTTGTAGGCTCATCCAGGATAAGCAGGTTTGATTTTGTCAGAAGCATTTTAGCAAGGGCAACCCTGCTTTTCTCACCGCCGGACAGAACGGAAATCTTTTTAAAAATATCATCCCCGTGGAATAAAAATGAGCCGAGTAAAGTCCTTAGCCGGTTTACCGGTATACCTTCGGAAGATTCCTCCATTGTTCCGATAATATCTAATTCGGGATTCAAATCATCGGCAATATCCTGAGCATAATAAGAAATAATCGTATTATATCCCGGAATTCGTTCACCTTTGGTGACAGGAGTGATCCCGGCAAGAATTTTTGCCAATGTGGTTTTTCCTGCTCCGTTTGGACCGACAAGTGCAATTTTATCTCCGCGGCTGATCTGAAGATCAAGATCTTTAAAAATTTCATTATTACCGTAAGATTTGGAAACGGAAACAAGCTCCAGATTTACTATGCCGCTTTTAGGTGGTTCGGGGAATCTGATATTTATTTCGGAAAGATTTTCCGGTGCCTCAACTACCTCAATCTTTTTAAGCATTTTTATTCTGCTTTGAACCTGCCTTGCTTTTGTAGCTTTATACCTGAAGCGCTCGATGAATTTTTCGGTTTCTTCAATTTTTTTCTGCTGAAGAATTATTTGAGCCTCTGCTTGTCTATCCCGCTCTTCTTTAAATCCGAGATAGTCGTTATAATTTCCGTTGTAGCTGTAGAATCTGCCGTTGAATATTTCCAGGGTTTTATTTGTAACCTGGTTGATAAAATATTTATCATGTGAAACGATGAGCAGTGAGTTTTGATAATTCTTCATGAAATTAATAAGCCATTCAAGGGAATCCATGTCAAGGTGGTTAGTCGGTTCATCTAGAAGAATAATTTCATTCTGTGAGATTAAAATTTTCGAGAGAGCGATTCTCATCTGCCATCCGCCGGAAAATTCTTCGGTCGCCCTGGAAAAATCGCTTTCCTGGAAACCTAAACCGGATAAAATTTTTTCAACTTTTGATTCCGCGCTAAAAGAATCTAATTCTTCCAGACGATGATGCAGTTCGCCCAGCTGGTTAATAAGGTCGTTTCGTTCTTCATCGGATATATTTTCAGCGGACAGGCGGCTGGTGATTAAAACTTCTTTTTCCTGTAAATAAATTATATCTGATAGGGCAGATTTTGCTTCCTCAAGCAGGGTTTTTCCACGGTGGGTAACATTTTCCTGCGGGAGGTAACCTATTGAAATTCTTTTCTGCCTGTTTATTTTCCCTTTTTCGGGTTCAATCTCCCCCTTAATTATTTTGAGCAGCGAGGATTTGCCGGACCCGTTTGCTCCGACGAGCGATATTTTATCCCCGCTGTTTATTTTATAATTTACATCACGGAAAAGATACTTCCCGCCGAACTGAAGTGAAATGTTGGAGAGGTCAATCATTCTTTTATTACGGCAACTTTTCCGGTTGTAATATTATTCCCCTCTTTATCGAAAGCAACAACAAAATAAATTCCGCTGCTTACAAAATTTCCTTCCGTGTCTGTGCCGTCCCAGAATGCTATATCTCCGCCGGGTGAAGCTTCGGTTTCTGCTTCCAAGTATTTTACCAGCTTCCCTGTTAAAGTTAAAATTTTAATCTCACTGTCCCTAATTAAATTTTTTACCTTCAGCTGAGTGCCTTTACCATTCAGCATAAAAGGATTTGGGTAAAGCAGCAATTCGGAATAACTTTCTTTCGGTTCTATTGATGGAGTATCAAATGAAGCAAGTCCTAGATCGGTACCGACATAAATTCTTCCCGTTTTGCGATCAATGGCGATGCTCTTAATTTCATTTGTCGGCAGCGGAGTATTTTCCGTACTATATGAGGCAATTAATCTGGAGCCGTCGGAATTAACTACTTGCAAACCCTGATTAGTTCCAATCCATTTCTGGTTTAAAGGATCAACTGCTATACAATTAATTGACTGCTGGCGCAGGGAAAATACTTCATTAATGATAAGATTTGAAGTTGATGTTAAAATGCTTTGCTGGTTGGAAATTATATTAACGCCGAACCCGGTACCTACCCAGATATCTCCCCGCAAATCCGTTACAATTGCCCTGACAAAATTATCGGTGAGATTATTTGATGTAGTTAGAAAGCCGGATTTATCATCGGAGAGATCATCGAAAGTTTTATTTTCGTTAAAATAAAAAAGCCCTTGCTTCAGCCTGTCTTGGGAGCAATACCACTTGGTATCATACTGATCAATAGCCAGGTAGTGCTGCTGGCCTAAATATAAATTTTGCCCGGCAGGAACTGAAAAATGATACCACGCACTGTCCGGAGTCAGCATACTTAAAGGTTTTCTGGCTCCCGCATATGAATTTAAGACCCATAAATTATTTCGAGAGTCTGATGCAAATCCTGATATAACGAGATAATTTGGAGCTACATCCTGCCCAATTAAATCCGTATTGTCTGCAGTGAAGATATCAATTTGATTGTTTCTAAACCTGGCAAAACCGCTGCCCCAATTGCCGAAGTATTTTGTATTATCGGGTGCAGTATAAGCTACAAAGTAATTGTTCGAAGGAAGCTGAGGCGCGTTTGCTGTGTTATAATTCTGCCATGATTCAACATCATACTGAAAAATGCCTACCCCACCACGATCTGTTCCCGAAGCTACCCAGAGGATACTTTCATTATCAACATTAAGATCATAAAATTTATTTGCTCCCGGACCGTTTGGATAAAAATAAATTTCGTTCTCTATTTTTAAAACGCCATTATTACTTGATGCCAGAATTCCTAAATTTGAATTATATTCAATTGATGTTAAATCAACCGAAGATGAATAAAGTTGAGTTAAAACTCCACCGGTGTATTTATATATACTATTTCCGGATAAAATAAAAAGTGTATCCCCCGTTACTTCAATGTCCGAGATAATATTATTCAATTCAGGGATATAGGTGCTCCAGGCATTCCCATTGAAAACAGACAACCCGGCATCGGTTGAGGCTATAATTGAACCCAGATATTTGACGACTTTAAAAACCCTATTTGAAGGTAACCCATGCGAATCCTGATATACATCCCACGCTTCCGGAACAGATAAATTAAATGCATCTTTTTTCTGAACAGCAATTCCTTGATCTGTGCAGGCATAAATGAGATCAAATTTAGCTGCACTGTTTATCCTTAAATTAGATGGAAGAGAACCGAACTTAGTAAAAGTATCATAAAATGTATAGTTTCGTGAGTTGATCAATGAAATTCCGAAATCCGTAGCTGCCAAAATTGTATCACCGGAAGCTGAAAGTGAGTTTACCTGTTTTAAGGTTTTATCACTATTTAAAATATCCAGAATATTGTGGACAGAATTTTTTGAGGGATCATATACATCTATCGTTCCTTCACTCCCGCCGAACCAAATTTTACTGTTATTATCTACGCATATTGAAATCAATAAAACTCCCAGTAATCCCTCGGATCTGCGTAAAGTAGTAAAGGAATCATTCACAGTATTGAAGAAAAAAGCTCCTCCGCTTGTAGCGCTCCAAAATCCTTCCGGAGTCGATTTTAAATCATTTACATTCTTCATATCGGAATAGAATTTCCAATTTGACAGCTGCTGGGGATAAATCAGACAGAAGCTCAAAAGCAGAATTGAAATGGTTATTCTGTTTCTCATATTTAGCCCTTTTGGGATAGAGTTCAAAATTGTAGGGATTATGGAATAGTCCTCTTTAATGATCTCAAAATTCTAAGGCAATTTAATATTTTTTTTAATATCAAAAAGTGTAAATCCTTTTTCTTTAGTAATTTAAAATTACCGGATAAATTTTAATAGAACTTATAAAATTTCAATTAATTTCCTCTAAAAGCATTTTGAACATTTAAAAAATTTAGAATGTTACAAATACTTGAATAAATTTTTATAAATTATTTATTTTGAAATATTTTTAGAAAAAGGAAGAATGATTAAATATTATCTGCTCTTCAATGAATATGTCAGAAAAAAACCAGCGGTGAGTTTGCCGGCTTTATTCGTTCTGATTCTTTTTTCAAGGTTTCCTTTTTTGTTTTCCGGTTTTGGATTAGATCCGGATGCATGGAGGATTGTTAATTCCGCCCGGAACATATGGCTCAACGGTGATTATATCCCTTCAAGATTTCCGGGTTATCCTGTTCTTGAATTTACTTATTCATTGCTTACCGGCCTGTCACCACTTTACTTTAACCTGCTAACGGCAATTATTAGTACTTCAGGATTAATATTCTTTTATATGGTTCTTTCAAAGCTCAATTGTAAAGATGGAACTTTGACTGTTTTGGGGCTTGCATTTCTTCCTGTTATTTATTTGAACAGCATTTCGACAATGGATTATTTATGGGCTTTTACATTTATTACCTTATCTGTTTACCTCCTTTTAATAAAAAATTATTTTGCTTCAGCGGTAATTTTAGGCCTGGCTACCGGAGCCAGAGTAACTTACATCCTTTTTCTTGTGCCGATAATGCTGTTCTTTTTTCACAAAAGGGATGAAAATTTTATTAAGTCTGCAGGTTTTGTATTTGTTTCTCTTTTAACAGGTTTAATTTGTTTTATACCACTATTTCTGAAATATAAATTTTCCTTTCTGACTTTCTATGATTATCATGAATATCCTTCTCCAGTACTGATTCTTTTTAAATTATATCTGGCATTCGGTATTATCGGCGGATTAGCTTTAATTTTTGCGGTTTTTACCTGGATTCGCAGAAAGTACTTTAAAAAATCCGGTTCAGCCTCAATAAGCTTTTTAAAAGGCGATTTAAAATTATTCTTTATATCGATCATTATAATCTACTTGGTTTTGTTTTTTCGTCTTCCGCTTGAAAGCGGTTATCTTGTACCGCTGCTCCCTTTCGCGCTGATTCTCGCCGCTGCAGAACTTAAAAGAAAAATATTTCTGATACTCATGCTCCTTTTTATTTTTTCACCTTTCTTATTTTCACACTCCCACGGCATATATGGTTTAATCTTTAGAGAAAATATATTAAGAGAGGAGATGATTTCAGATGCAAAATGGCTCATTGAAAGAGCGGAGAAAATGAAAAACGATTCTGTAATAATAATAGGTCCTTTACTCCCCATCGTAGAATATTATCTTGATGGAAAAACCGATAAATTCAAATATACCTTGGAAAAGGATGAAGCAGACAGCTTAAAAGCCTTAAGTTTTCAGATATTTTATTCCGAGATGGGAAATAAGATGAATATAGAGAGTGCGGGTGTTGATCTTTTTTATTACGGGAAAAAATTAAATCCTCCTCATTAGATCAGCCATTTCGATTGCAGCAAGTGCTGCTTCCCATCCTTTATTGGAGGAATCCGGTCCGGATCTTTCAACAGCCTGCTCCACATTTTCGGTAGTTAAAACCCCGAAGATTACCGGTATGCAGTATTTCAATGATGTCTGCATTATTCCCCTGCTTACTTCGGAGGCGATTAAATCAAAATGTGAAGTTTCTCCTCTTATAACTGCACCGATGCAGATTATCGCATCATATTTTTTTTGAGAAGCGAGTTTATCTGCAGTTAAAGGAATTTCAAAAGCTCCGGGTACTTTAATGATCTCGTAATTCTCTTCCTTCAGGCCATATTTATTTAGACAATTCGTAACTCCTTTTAACAGCCTTTCACCGATAATCTCGTTGTATTTGCTTTGTATTACTGCCAGCTTTAATCCGGCAGGGGAAGAGCTTCCTTCAAAAATTTTCATAGTAAAAAGATTGAGAATAATTATGCAGTATTTTTCAAAAGCCGTTTTCTCATGGCGTCAACCGAAGAGGATTGAATTGTATATTTCCCGAAATTCTTCTCATCATCCCTTTTCCCGCCATGGAAATCAGATCCCCCCGATTCAAGAAGGAAATATTCGTTTACAATTCCCCTGTAAAATTTTTCCTGCTGGGTACTGTGGGAAGGATGTATTACTTCAATTCCGTCGACCCCGGAATCAATAAGCTCTTTCAAAATATCTTCCGGCATATTGCCGGGATGTGCAATAAAAGATAAGCCGCCCGCATCGCTGATAATTTTAAAAGCGCTTTGTGGTGAAATGTGAACTTTTTTTTCGTAAGCGGGGCATCCGTTCCCGATATACTTATTAAATGCCTCATAATAATTTGAAACAAGTCCTTTTTCAAGCATTTTATGAGCTATATGAGGCCTGCCGATTGCGGAATGTTTGGCGTGAATAAGAACTTCTTCAAATGAAAGAGGGAGCCCGAGAGAATTTAATTTCCGCACTATTCTTACAGCACGTTTAATTCTTTCTTCCCTGAAAAAGGAAAGATACCTCTCTAGCTCCTCGCTGTTTAAATCGATAAAATAACCCAGGATATGAACTTCTTTATCCCTGATATCAGAGCTGATCTCCAAACCCGGAATTACTTCAACTCCTGCATCTGCTCCTAGGCTTGTAGCTTCCTGAATGCCCGACAGATTATCATGATCGGTAATGCTTATTATATCTAGTTTAGCATTATTGGCTTTTTCGATAATCTCTTTAGGAGAGTAGAATCCATCAGAATTCGAAGTATGAATATGTAAATCTACTTTCCCGTTCATTATTTATTATCTTAACTGAATAGTTCTTTGAATTTTTCGTAATTGATAATTCTGAGTCTTGAACCGTCAAGCTCAACTAAACCTTTTTTAGCGAAAGAATGGAGAGTCCTAGAAATTGTTTCTCTTGAAGTACCGGCCATATTTGCCAGGTCATGCTGAAAAGGGAGTTTTTCTATTTCAACGGTTCCTTGTTTAATTTTCCCCACATCATCGGCAAGCTGAAGAATCACTGTCGCTACTTTTCCTTCCGCATCTTTTAGTGAAAGGGATTTGATTTTCATATCTGCCGCTCTAAGTCTCTGTGTTAGTTCCTGCAGTAAAGTAATTGAAATTTCCGGGTGGTTCTGGAGTAAATCAAGGAAATCGCTCCTCTGGATGATAAACAGCTCTGAATCCTCCATTGCAGTAACATTTGCAGATCTGGCCAGACCGTCAAGTATTGCCATCTCGCCGAAAAAATCGGAATCACCTAAAATAGTTAATATAACTTCCTTACCATCGTCACTTACCCTGGATACTTTAACCTTACCGCTGATGATGACAAAAAGGGCTGAGCCTGTTTCATGTTCGAAAAGAATAACAGAATCTTTTT
>JBLNGL010000643.1:0-14949 GCA_050264735.1 Ignavibacteria bacterium
TAAATGTAATATTAACCGTGCTGTCGTTCGGCAGACTATGCTCGATTCCGCCGGGTCCGTACAGCTTTTCTGCATTAAAATATTGAAGATTTGCAAGCTGCTGAACGCTTCTTAAGAGAAAAGCCTTGTTATAATAATCTCCGGGTACCGTATAAAGCTCTCTCCTGATTACCTTATCTTTGGTTTTATCATTCCCGCTGATACCAACACTTCCGATTCTAAATTGATTCCTTTCCTCAAGTTTAATAAATAAATCAACAGAATCATCAGCTACTTTTACTTCACTGGGCTGGAGGTTAAAAGTTAAATAGCCGTTATCCAGATAAAGATCGGATATGGAATTCTGCTTCTCGTTTCCTCTTAAATTTTGTTCATACTTCTGGTAATCGAATATATCTCCTTTTCTAAAATCCAGCCTTTCATTTAAAACTTCTTCGGGATAAATAGTGCTTCCGCTCCAAAATATATTCCTAACCTTATACTGCGGACCTTCGGAAACATTCATAATAATTTCCAGATCTCTATTCTCATCGGAATATATCAGTGAATCGGAAACAATCTCGGCATCCCTATAGCCGTTCTTCCTGTAAAAATCAATAATTTTCTTTTTATCATCTTCATATTTCTTTTTATCAAACTTTGCACTGCTCCAGAATTTCCACCAGCTAGATTCTTCAATATCAGCCATTTCACCTTCAAGATCACCTTCATCAAAAGCTATGTTCCCTTTAAATTCAATTTCCCTGACAATCACCTGATCATTTTCCTGAATCACCATTTTTAAAAGAAAGCGATCATTTATTCGTGCAATTAAATTTGAGTATTGAATTTCATCCTTTTCATATTCCAGAGTATATTCATCTGACAGATCCTTTTCATTTCTCCAAATAACGTTTATTTCATCATCCGTCGTATCAGCAGTGTAATATGTATACCTTTTGATATCTATTTTTGCATTCAGGTATCCTTCTTCCTCATACAGCTTAAGGACTGAAAGCTTAAGATTAGCAATTTCCTGTGACTTGAGAATAGCACCCCTTACAAAGTTAATTTTTTTCTCGATATCCTCAGTATCTATTTCATCATTTCCTTCAATTACAACCTTTTCAACCCGAGGAAATTCCTGCACTCTGATTATCAGAAAAATACCATCTGCCACATGCTTGTCGATAATAATCTGAATATCATAAAAAATATTTAATGCATATAGTTTCCTGATTGCATTTAAAGTCTGATCTCCGGGTATTTGTATTTCATCCCCGATTTTTAAACCGCTGCTGGAAATAATAGTGCCTGCATCGGTTGTTTTATTTCCCTCGACTGAAATACCGAGAATCTTATAACTTACTTTATCTGCCTGAGCAGAAGTGCTCCCGCAAATAATTATTAATAAAAGAATTATTTCCCCGGTTAAATGATAAAAAGATCTAAATGAAAATAATTTTTTAAAGAAGGGCTTGAGCATTCACTAAACCTTTATTATTCTTTTTTAATTGTTCACTTACTTTACCGAATCTTCTCTCCCTCGTTTGAAAGCTTCTTATTGCTTCATACAAATATTTTCTCCGGAAATCAGGCCAGTAGACATTCGTAACAAAAAACTCGGTATATGCAATCTGCCATAGCAGAAAATTGCTTACACGGAATTCCCCGCTGGTTCTAATCAGCAGATCCGGATCGGGAATATTTTTAGTTGTTAAGAAACGGGAAAAAAGCATCTCATTAATATCTTCTTTTTTTATTTCACCCCTCGCTGCCAGTTCGGCAATCTGTTTTACCGCTTCGAGCAGCTCCCATCTTCCGCTGTAGCTGAGTGCGAGGTTTAAAACCATTTTTTTGTTATTCTTTGTTTTTTCAATAGCATCATGAATCCCTTTTTGAACCTCAAGCGGAAAAGAATTGCTGTTGCCTATTATAGCAAGTTTTATATTATTCTGATTAAGCTCGTCGGCTTCATTTCTAAGACTTTTAAGAAGCAGGCGCATTAAAGTTGATACTTCATCTTTCGGTCTCTTCCAGTTTTCGGTAGAAAAAGTATATAAAGTAAGATATTGAACACCAAGCTGTGCACATGCTCTTACAATATCACGCACCGATTCAATCCCGATTTTATGCCCGGCTGCGCGGGGTAATCCTCTTCTCCGCGCCCATCTGCCGTTGCCGTCCATTATGATTGCGATGTGTACTGGAATTTCCCCGGATTTTTTTAGTTCTTCCTGAATCCTGTGGTCTGCCGATGATTCGGTTTTACTCAATTCCAACCTTAATAAATGATAAAACGTGTAAAATTAAACTTCTCGTTTTTCAATGTCAAGAAATTTCAAATTTACATATTATAAACGATTTTGATATTCAAAATAACAAATAGAAGGTCTATTATGAAAGGTAAAAAGTATGTTAGATAAAAAAAAGAGCGGCTGTAAATTCTTCCTGCCGCTCTTTTATGGAGAGAGTGATTATTTAGGAAAAAAGAACTTTTTCTTTAAAATTATGTTTTCTTTTTACTTCAACCGGTTTGTCAATAATTTGAAATAAACGGATATTCTTTTTTACATCATTATCCAGAATTTCAATCAAAGCTTTGGCATTTTTGTAAATGGTTTCATCGGCACCGATAAAAAGCTTAACCTGCTTATTTGTGAATCTTGTCTGCCTGGTTGCCAAAAAAATAATCTTCTCTTTAATTTTGGTGTTATTCATATCATTTTTGGTTAAGGTCAAACCGATTGCATAGCTGTCCTTATACCTTGCAATAATATCTACATCAAAATTGCCGACTTTTGCAGGTTCAGGAAGATAAGTCCCGAATTTCCTTCTTATAGTCAGATATCCATTTTTCCAGAACTGCTCGACCAGCAAATCAACGCTTTTTCTTTTCATCATTTCCATTTTAACCTCCTAATTCAAACCCATATTCCGGCACATGTAAGCGGGTAAAATCGGTATAAGCGGAGTGAATCTAACATTATTTAAAATTCTGATATTGCTTATTTTTTTGTACTCGAACTTCTTTATTTCTTTTGAATTATGAGCCCGTCCGTACAAAACTTTTTTCCCGTTTTTATTGTAAGAAATAAAATAAGGATCGAGTATGACTTCATCTGACAAGTAGATAAATCTTATTTTATTCCGGTTTTTAATTGCATTTGAAAACAATTCTGATTTCATAAATACTCCATTAATTGAACCAGCGTATAACGCCTATTACTTTTCCGATTATCGAAAAATCTTTTGTTTCTTTGACTTCGATAGGTTTATATTTTTCATTTTCGGGAATCAATCTTATCAAATTATTTTTTTTCTGAAATGTTTTTACGGTTACCTCATCATCAATCCTTGCTACAACTATTTCCCCGTTCGAAGCATCTTTTTTGGGTGAGACAATTACAAGGTCTCCTTCAAAGATTCCTGCATTTATCATACTGTCCCCTTTTACACGAAGTGCAAAGCAGTCCTCCGCTTTTTTAACATAAGCCGGATCGACTGTAATATTACCTTCAAGATTTTCTATTGCCAGAATGGGAGAACCTGCCGCTACACGACCGACAACAGGTATCTGCTGGAAAAGACGGCCGGCATCAATAATATTATTGTGAGGGAGAGATATTCCACGGCTTGCAAAGCTTTCAACATTTATGTAACCTTTTTTTACAAGGGCATCGAGATGCCGTTTGACCCCGAATGTAGAAGAAATATCGAATCTTTTCCCGATCTGGCGGAGAGTAGGCGGATAGCCGTTCTCATTCCGGAACTGCTTAATGAAAGTTAATATTTCTTCCTGCCGTTCGGTTAGCTCTGTTTTCATTTAAGTGCTCATTTGTTCACTGCTAATATAGTGAACAAACGTGCACTTGTCAAGGGGATTTAAAACAAATTTTATTGTTGTGTTTGAGGTTTGGATATAAATCGGTCAAAAACTTAACATATCACATTAAAATGAGAATTCTTAAAATTGCGATCAGTTATAGATATATTCTTTGTAAAACCAAAAAGCTGTACGAATCACCTCCATACAGCTTTTCATCATCTAAATATTTTCTAATTCTACTTCACCGCCTCTTCCGTTTCCACCCTATTTACATGAGTAATCCAGTTATGTTTATCCTCTGCAAGTCCATACTGGATGGAGGTGATTTCATCGAAGAGTTTTAAGGATAAATCATCCGGCTCGCCGCTGTTTATCGTCATTTCGGTATCTTTATATTTAAGCCATCCGACAGGTGAAATCACTGCCGCTGTTCCGGTACCAAAAATACTTAACAAATCTCCTTTCTTATACGTGGAAATTACTTCATCAATGCTGACATTTCTTTCGGTTATTTTCATTCCCCAATCTTTTAATATTTGAATTACAGAATCGCGTGTAACACCGGGAAGAATTGTCCCGCTTAACTTCGGTGTAGCAATTTCATCTTTAAATCTTACAAAAATATTCATCGTACCGACTTCCTCAATATACTTCTGCTCAATTGCATCCAGCCAGAGCACCTGGGTATATCCCATTTTTTGAGCTTCCTGTGCTGCAAAAAGACTTGCAGCATAATTTGCCGGAGTCTTGCATTCCCCTATTCCGCCTCTAACCGCTCTTACATATTTATCCTGAACTAAAATCTTTACAGGTTTAAATCCTTCAGGATAATATGCTGCAACAGGCGATAAAAGAATTATAAGCTTATATCCGCCGGACTGTTTTACTCCGAGAAAATGATCGGAGCCGTACATAAAAGGCCGGATGTACATTGATTCCCCTTTTTTTACCGGTATCCAATCCCTGTCAATATTTACTAATTCCGTTAATGCATGTACCATAAAATTTACATCGACTTCAGGAATGCATAATCTTTTGGCAGACCTATTCAGCCGTTCAAAATGCCTTTCAGGTCGAAAAATTGTAACCTCGCCTTTTTGAGTCTTAAAAGCTTTCATTCCTTCAAAAATTGCCTGTCCGTAATGTATGAACATTGTGGCAGGATGCATCGAAATCTCTTCAAGCTGCTTAATTACAGGGTTATGCCAGCCGATTTCGGGCATATAATCCATTTCAAATACATGATCGCTGAAATGTATTCCGAATCCTAATTTTTCAGGAAGCCTTATTTTTCCGGCTTTTTCTTTCAATTTATAAGTTATCTTTTCCATTTAGATCCCGGTTATTATGAAATATTCAAAGTACATTTTAATAAAAATTAATGATATTTTAAAATAAAAAATGCCCGGTGGAGGGCTACCGGGCATTCGGGAAGTCTCATTAAGCTATAAGCTCAATGAATCTATCCATTTTTATTTAGATGATAAACCGTGCATCTAATTACTGCAAAAATCTCCAAAACAATTAAAATTTTCAATACAATTTAAAATCATTGATATAATAAGCCCTGAGTAATTTGTGAACTGTTTAAAGGCATTAGGGTTTATTTCATATCTACATTCACTCAAAATCAAAAACACAAATGACAAAAGATAAATAACAAATCCCTCGAATGTTTGCATTTTTAAGGGGAACGTGATCCCGCTAAGCGGGATAATTCTAAATATTCTCAGTCGGAGGCTGCTTAGCCCTTGGCTCAAATGCTCAATTCACCCCTATTAGTTGTTTGAAATTTCTAATTGTTAATTAGATATTATTTGGTATTTGTGATTTGTTAATTGGAATTTTAAAACAGCAGCATCCAGAGGACGTAATCGAGGATCAGAATTAAAGAAAGAGAAAAAACCGAAGACATTAGATAAATTTTAGGAATTATAGTAATTTAACTCATCATATTAATTTTATACATATTTAATTGCTTCGGAACAATGAATCAATTCAATCAATTAATCTTGCTGATAAAGCATCCTTAAAAGAGATATATAAACAGTACTGGTCAAGACTATGAATCAATGCTTTCAATGTTCTAAAAGAAAGAGAAATGTGAAGATATTGTACATGAGGTTTTTAGAAGCGCAGAATAATATTTCAGATTAGGTATGATAGATTTTTTATAATCTAATCCCGTTAAACTTTTTATTACATCAACTAGATGATTATTCTGATACAACTGAAGTCTGCTCTTTCCCAAATATTGAATAGAAAATATTTTTTATTGGTTTTCTTTTTTCTTGTTAATACCTTGCCGCTTTCTGCCCAGCAGGTAATTCAAAATGGGAAAACATTATACCTTTCAAACACCCTTATGGTAAGAGTTAAAAGCGGTACAACTCTAACGCAATTAAATAAAACACTTTCAAAGTTTTCTTTCACAAGTGCAAATGAGATATATCCATCAAAAGATGTGTTAAACAATGGGGCCGGTTCAGATATTTTGGCGGGGATCTATCTTGTTAAATATAATACAACGGAAAATCCGGAGGAACTTGCAGCGAAAATTGAAGGGATGCCGGATATTCTGTGGGCTGAGCCGAAATATATTCGAAGAGTCTGTTACACTCCCGGTGATTCTCTTTTCGCAACTGGTCAACAGGATTACCTCATCCAGGTAGATGCAGTAGGTGCCTGGGATATTACAACCGGGGATAAAAAAGCAGTAATCGGGATTGTTGATGTTGGAGTTGATTGGAGACATCCCGATCTGGCTGCAAATATTTTTATGAAAGGTGATTCATTACTTCCGGGTTCTGATCTTGGTGGATTGCACGGCACTCCCGATGATGATCCATCTGAGGATATTCATCCGGCAGGCCGTTATCACGGTACCTTTATTGCAGGTGTTGCAGGTGCAGTAACCGATAACGAAATAGGGATTGCTTCTATAGGTTTTAACTGTTCTATCCTGCCTGTAAAAGTATCCAAGGATGATTCAAGGTTAAATGGAGAACCGCTTATCATTTATGGGTTCGAAGGAATTAAATGGGCAGTTGATCATGGTGCTAAAATAATTAATTGCAGCTGGGGCGGTTATATTTATTCTTATTACGAGCAATCAATAATTGACTATGCAATTGAAAAAGGTGCTTTAGTTGTAGCTGCATACGGCAATGATTCCGCAAACACTGATTATTATCCCGCCGCTTATAATGGTGTATTATCGGTCGGCTGGTTAAACTCAGGTATCGGGGTTAATAGCATAAATCCGGGCGCTAATTACGGAAGGAATGTTAAAGTGTTTGCACCGGGTTCAGGAATTTATTCCACATGGCAGCGTCCAACACAATCATCACCCGGGAACTATAGAGCAGCTAGCGGTTCCTCTGCAGCCGCTCCTCTTGTAAGCGGTCTTGCCGCACTTGTATGGTCATCATTTCCTTTTTATACATCCCGACAGGTTGCCGAACGTATAAGGGTAACATCCGGTTATATTGATGATTTCAATAACAGCTCGTACAGGAATTTACTGGGTCATGGTGTTATTAATGCCTACCGGGCAGTTGACGAGAATGTAAAAGCAATTTCGGTTCGTGCCGATAAGATCCATTTTATCGGAAGCGGAAATCAAGAAGGAATTTTCGGACCGGGGGAAGAAGTTTCCGTCAGCATTGATTTTACAAATTATATTTCGAAGGTCGATAATATAACAGTAACATTAACTACAACAGATAATTATATAACAATTGAAAACGGTATATTCAACACCGGGCCCATGGATACTCTTACAACCCTTTCTAATGAGACGAATCAATTTAAATTTAAAATCGACAGGAATGTGCCGGATAATCACACTGTCTACTTCTTATTAAAATATTCCGACGGAGCAGATTATAATGATTTTCAGTGGATGAATATAAAAATTACCAGCAGCTATTATACAAGTTCAAATAATAACATTACATTAACTGTAACTAGCAAGGGAACAATCGGATTTATTGATTATCCCTTTAACAGGGTTGGTGAAGGGTTTAAATACAGGGGAAGCGAAAATTTAATGTTTGAGGGAGCATTAATGTACGGAACAGGTCCGGCTAATATAATGAATGCGGCCCGCATTATTGACCGGCAAAAACAGGATTTTGTATATAGTGGAGCAATGAAAACTATATTTGATGAAGGGTTATTTTATGGTAATACTCATTTTTCCGATGTAGGTGCCGGTACAAATGCTTTAGGTATACAAATAAATCAATCTTCTTTGAGTTTTGCCGAAGTTCCGGATAGCAATTATATTGTACTTATAAGTGAGCTTATTAACGAAACATCTAAGGATATTGAACAGTTGTATGCCGGATATTTTATCGACTGGAACATTCCAGAAAGCAGCTACGAAACAAACACTGCCTACTTTGACACTGTTAATAATATGGCAATTGCATACAACACTAATCATTCTGCCTCCCCTTACACAGCTATGAGTATTATTGCCAGGGGAAAAGGTTTGGGTTTTTACGCTATAGATAACAAGGCAACATCCGGTCCGGTTCAAGTAGGTGATATCAATGGATTTAGTGATGCTGAGAAATGGTATGCACTATCAAACGGTGTGAAAGAAATTTATGCCGGTAACAGCGATATCTCTTATGTTATCTCTGGAGGTCCCTATGATATTCCAGCCGGCCTGGGGATTTATGTAGAATTTGTTCTTGGCGCTGGTTCAACACTACAGGAAGCTATTAATGCTGTTAAAGCCGGCAGGAAGAGACTCGGCGACAGCTCAGAGGTTGTAGAACAAATACCAGCAGCGTTTCATCTGGATCAGAATTACCCTAATCCTTTTAATCCAGCTACCGTAATCGCTTATACGTTAGCTGAAGATTGTATGGTAACATTAATAGTTTACGACATACTAGGAAGAATTGTGACAACTCTTGTCAACGAATTTCAACATATAGGAGATTACAAAGTTCAACTTTCAAATAACAATCAACTATCCAGCGGAGTATATTTTTATAGATTAACAGCAGGAAGTTTTTCTTCAACGAAGAAAATGATTTTAGTAAAATGATTACCAGGATAAGCTTCTATTTTTCTAATGGGTTAGAATGGATTTATTTTTTTATAATGTTTTTAGAAGTTTTCGATTAAAAGAGCAGCATCCAAAGAACATAATCAAGGATCAGAATTAGTGCAGCAGAAAGGACAAACGAGCGGATTGTAGAGAGTCCCACTCCTTCGGCGCCGCCTTCGGTTCTAAAGCCGATATGGCAGCCCAGCAATGCAGTAACTCCCCCGAAGAAAATAGTTTTTATCAAGCCGGACATAAGATCTTGAATCAAAAAAAATCTCTTAACTGACTCAAAAAAAACTGCAAATGAAACACCCAGGAAATAGTTTGAAACTACAAATGCACCAAAAACGGAAATGGCGTTGGCAAAAACTACAAGGACCGGCATCATTAAAATAGACGCGAGGAACCGTGGCATTGCAAGGTATCTAACCGGATTTATTGCCATTATTTCCAGTGCATCAATCTGCTCAGTAACTTTCATTGTTCCCAGTTCAGCAGCAATTGATGCACCTACCCTGCCTGCAATTACAATACCTGTAAGCACCGGTCCTAACTCGGTTATGATTGCTCTGCTTGTTGAAGCACCTAAAAACGAAAGAGGCGCAATTCCTTTCAACTGATATGCGGCCTGCCAGGCTGCAACAGCGCCGGTAAAAACCGAAATAATTAAAACCAGCGGGAGTGAATTTACCCCGATATGCTCCATCTGGTAAAGAATGATTTTCTTGCTTTTCGGTATATAGGTAAAGCTTTTTATAACTCCTCCGAGCAGCTGAGCGATTTGCCCCAGTTCCTGGAAGAAATTAATTGTTGTCCTGCCGATCCTGCCGAAAAAACTTGCTAACAATTGTCACTAACTATTTTTGTTTAGATACTTAAATTTACTAAAAAAGACCAGGCAGATAAAAGAACATGCTGATTTATAATTAAAAATTATTTATTAAAAGACTATTTAAAGAATTCCTGTGTGCCGTTTCTATCCGAAAGTAATTTGAACTGCTGTAATAATATGAGAGCATCCTGAGGGATCTATACATCAAAATGATACAGGCTCATCATTCCAAAAACCGGCATACGGGATTAAAATCGAAAAATATTTCATGGGAATTACTTAATAAATTAAGTTTTTGGAAAGATTTGAGAACTATTATTAATTATACGATTTACAGCACACAAAAAACATTTTTGTAGCACATTAGTTGTTATAAATTCTTTAGAGAAAACGAGGGCAACCTTCCGGTGATAATTTGAATAAAATACTGGAGCATATTCCTGCGGGAATAATCACTTTCAATGCTGATTGGAATATCACTTTCATAAATGATATTCTAATCAGACTGGGAGGTCTATATAATTATGATTTTTCCTCTCTGCAGGGTTCCAACATCTTGTACAGGGAATTATTTCCGGAAAGATCTCTCCGCGAAGAACTGCTTGCGCTAACCAGCGGCTACTCTTTTGAAAAAGAAATTAAAAGCATCAAGGCTATAGACGGCGGCAAGATTTCGGTTTATGTAAAAGGTTCGCCGATGTTTGAGCTGGATAAATTTGCCGGCGGAGTTTTAATCGTCGAAGACCTCCAGATAAAACCTCTTAAAGAAAAAACATTAATTGCAGACTATGTAGATAAAATAATTCAAAATGCGGGAGATTTATTCTTTGTTACCGATACCGGAGGAATCATTAAATATTTTACCGGCAGAGGGATAAAAAATATTACTAGATCAGGTAAGGAATTATCGGGAGTTTCAATTGATACTTTATTTTTAGGTAAAGATCAGGAGTTCAAATCCTTAATAAAAGATGTTAATGAATGCGGAAACGCGGGTAAGCTAGAGGTACTCTGCGGCAACATGATTTATGAATGCTCCATAGAACCGCTGATAAGCAGGTTCGGCGAGCTCCAATTCCTAACTTTTAAGCTTGATGATAAAACGGATGAAATTCTAAAGGATGAAAAATTGCAGAAAGCTATTGAAGAACTAAAGCATTACCAGGTGATAACCGAATCCGTCGTTGATGGGGTTTTTTCCGTGGATGACTCGGGAAATATTATATTCTGGAACAAAGGATCCGAGAATCTTTTTGGATTCTCCAAGATTGAAATATTCGGCAAATCTATTGCGTACGTTGTACCCGCCCTTAATAAAAATAATTTCTTCTATATTAAAGAACGTTTATCCGATCAGCAGGAATTCAAAGAAGAAGTTATTTTTATTGACCGCACCGGCAAGAAAAAGATCATCGAAGCAAAATTCAATTTAAATGAAAACGGCAACATCGTAGTCTTCTGCACCGATATAACTAAAAAGGCTGATGAGCAGAGAAGCTTAAAAGCGGCAGAAGAAAAGTTCAGGGAGATTGTGACTTATTCTCCGGAGATGATCTGCGTGCTGAATCCTGACGGAAATTTTTTGTTCGCTAATCCTAATTTTTTAGAAGCTTTAAATTACAAAGAGAATGAACTCCTAAATAAGAATATAAGAGATATAATTGATACATATTACCTTGCCAAAGCATCAATATCCAAAGAATTTAATTTTTCATTCTCAAGAATAACCCGCAGCAAAAGAATAGAGCTGCCGGTTATAGCAAAAGACGGCCGCAAACTGATCTTTCAAGCCAGCTTTTCCCCGGTATTTTTTCAAGGTGAAGATAAAGTAAAGCAGATAAACTGCTCTTTTACCGATGAAACCGAAAAAAACAGGATCGGGAAAGAAACTTCTCTGTACAGGAATGTTTTTTATGCGGCATACGACGGAATAGCCATTGAATTTCAGAATAAAATTATTAAATGCAATGATCATTTTGCTGAAATTTTCGGCACTGTAAATTGTTCGGAAATTGAAGGAAAAGATCTGATGGATTTAGTTGCTCCTGCAGACAGGGTACATTTTTTTGATTGTTTTAATAAAGCTATTTCTTCTAAAAGAGTAAAGTGTGAATTTACGGCAAAGAAGATAGACGGCACTACGTTCTCCGCTTCTATTTCCGCTTCACACTTCAAATTCGAAGAGCATTATTATACCGTAATTTTAATCAGAGACATAACCGAAAGGAAACTGGTGCAGCAATCAATTAAAGAATCTGAAGAAAAATACAGGAACATCTCGGAGAATATTGATGATTGTCTCTATACTTTTGAGACATCGAACAATTATCTCAACCCGGTTTTTTGCACCGCTTCAATCGAAAAAATAACCGGGTACAGCAGTCTGGATTTCCTTGCCGACAGAAAAATGTTTTTTAAATTAATCCATCCGGATGACATTTCTTTCTTTAAAGAAAAGGTGAAGAGTATTTTCAAATACAAATCCAGGCTGTCCGAAGAATTCGAGATCAGGATTATCAACAAGCAGGGAAATACCGTCTGGGTAAGAAATAAGATAAATCTTATCAGAAATTCCGAGGGAAAAATAGAAAAAATTTACGGACTCGCGAGTGATATATCTTTAAGGAAAAAAACAGAAGAAGAGCTGAAGCAGATAACCGAAAATTTAGTGAAGCTGAATGAAACTAAAGACCGCTTCCTTTCTATTGTTTCCCATGATTTAAAAACACCATTCAGCTCCATACTCGGCTTTACCGATCTGCTGCTTAATGATGAAGGGCTTTCCGAGATTGAAAGAAAACAGTATATAAAATTCATACAGGAATCTTCAAGCTCCATGCTTGCGCTGGTAAATTCCCTGCTCGATTGGAACAGGCTGCAGACCGGCAGAATCAAGTTTGAGCCGGAAAAAATTGAAGTTCAAAAAATTATTGAAAAATGCTTCAATACGGTCGTTGGAACTGCAATTAAGAAAAAAATAAAGCTGGTTTCAAACATTGAAGATAACCTCTATATTTTTGCGGACAAGCAGCTTACAATTCAAATCTTCAACAATTTAATTTCAAATGCCGTCAAGTTTACCAGCGAGGGAGGAGTAATTACTGTTTCAGGTTCGCCCTCTAAAAAAACAAGGTTCTTCGAATTTTCGGTTAAGGATACAGGGATTGGTATTAAAGAAGAAAACCAGATAAAGCTTTTCGGAATAGATGCCAAATTCAGTACTGAAGGAACTGCCGGTGAAAAAGGCACCGGACTTGGATTATCTTTGGTGAAAGAAATTGTTGAGAAGCACGGCGGTACGATCCGGGTGGAAAGTGAATACGGAAAAGGGTCAGATTTCAGATTTACTCTTCCGGTTGCCTCTGCCAACATACTCCTTGTAGATGATAGTAAAACCGATCGCCTCCTTTATTCAAAAATTCTAAGGACAATTACTCCCGACTATTCAATTGAAACAGCTTCAAACGGGAAAGAGGCCCTCAGCTTGATCTCGCAGTCTGCACCGGCACTGGTTATAACCGATCATCATATGCCGCTGCTTAACGGCTTTGCGTTAGTAAAAGAATTGAAGAAATCTCTGATTAAATCCAAACCGCCGGTGATTGTGCTGAGCAGCGATCTCGACATGAACCTTGTGGATCAATATAATCTAGCCGGAGTTGAATATGTTTTTCACAAGCCGGTAAACCTTTCCGATTTTAAGCTGGCTGTTGAAAAATCACTTAAAAAAGGATTGGAAAATTAATCTCTCTTTAAAAATAATTTTTATTTTAATACCGGAAAATTAACCGTAAAGCATGCTCCGGGATTTTCTGCCGTGCCTATTTCGGAAGGGCTTTGAACTGATATTCTTCCGCCGTGTTTTTCTATAATCTGCTTCACGAAAGAAAGCCCTAAGCCTGCTCCCTCAAGTCCAAGCTTCTTAATGTTCGATGCGCGGTAAAAATCGGTAAAGATTTTATCAATTTCCTCTTTCGGTATTCCCACCCCGCTGTCGCATATTTTAATAATGTTTTCTTTGTAACTATCATCTAAAATTATTTTAACCTTGCCGCCGCTGCCGGTGTATTTAATTGCATTTCCAGTTATATTTGAAAGAGCTAGTTCAAGAAGAAATCTATCGCCGGAAATTTTTCTCATACCGGGGGTATTTTTTTTAAGCTCGAAATTTATCTTTTTCATATCTGCATTTATTTTCTGTTTCTCAAACACACTGCAGATGATCTCTGAAATTTCGACTTCCTCAAATGCTATTTCGTCCAGCAGACGCAGTTTGGATATTCTGAGCACGTCATTAATCATTTTTATTGCTTCCTCCGAACGCTGGCTCGCCCGGTAAAGCCTTTCTTCAACTTTTTCATTCAATGGTCCTAGAAATTTTTGCAAGATTAGGTTCAGATAAGATTGAACGGCTGCGAGCGGAGTTTTCAGCTCGTGCACAATCCCGATAATATATTTCTGCTTTTCAATTTCCGCTGCATTCAGTTTATCGAGCGCCGCCAGGAGATCCTGCTCCATCCTGTAAAGCTGCTTTACAATTTTATTGGCGAGCAGAACACTGATAAGCATTACAAATGCAAAAATCGTTAGAAAAGTTATACAGTAATTGAGGTTGTCGTAAAGAGAAAAATTAAGGAGCCCTTCCACGTGATGATGATGTATAACTCTGTAATATTCTGAAAATACCATTGCGCTGAATGCTGCTATGATTGAAACGGCAACAGAATATATTACAAGTCCCGGAAGTATGAGGCTGCCGATTATCATGTGGAAAATAAAAAGCATGTATAATGGGCTTTCTATTCCTCCTGTGAAATAAACAAGCATTAAAAGTGATGAGAAATCGAGAATCATCTGCAGCAAGGAAAGATGAAGAGGGTTAAATTTTCCGGCGTCCGGCTTAACAAACCTGCGGATGTAATGCAGCAAAATATTATAGAAAAATATTGAAAGAGTAATAATGGTTATAGCGAGAATTTGTTCATAGGTGAGCTTGATCTTCAGCAGTATTTCGGCGCTCAGAAGAAATATAATCAGCATACCTGATGCACCGTAACGAAGCTTAATGAGCCAGAGGTTCCTTTCCTTTAAAGTATCCCAAAACTCGCTGTAGTTGCGCGCCCATGAAGGAATCAATGAGATCATTTTTCTCCTTTAATAATGCCCCGGGAATCTGAAGGGGTAATCATATTGCTTTATAACAATTTCCGTTCTTCCATGAAAATTCAAAGAGACGCAAAA
>JBLNGL010000644.1:0-4598 GCA_050264735.1 Ignavibacteria bacterium
CACCATGAAGCTTTCATCGGGAGCGATATAAGGACACTCATCCAGTGAACCGGTATTTACAGGATCACCGATGTTTTGAAGGTTTGAAAATTTTCCCCCGGTTTTCTGTGAAGTGTAGATATCCATTTTCCCGAATCCGTTAGGCCTGTCCGACGAGAAATAAAAGACATCATTTTCAGAAATGCATACTTCCCATTCATCTCGATCTGAATTTATAAAATCTTGCAGTCTTTCCGGATTGTGATTAAATTAGGAAACCGGAGAAGCATGAGGGATAGATATTAACAGAAATTCGTAATTGAATTTAACTATTACAAACAAAAAACGGGGCAGCTGCAGATTTATCAGGATGCCCCGTATTCCCCAAAAATTCTATTTCAGAACTTGATTTGCTTAAATTATCTAATAAGGATCATTTTTTTTGTCTCCGCGAAATTACCTGCTCTTAGTGTATAAAAATAAACACCGCTTGAAAGATTTACGGCATCGAAACTTATTTTATAATCTCCGGCCGGTTTTTCTTCGTTCACGAGGGTTGCAACTTCATTTCCCAGAAGATCGTAAAGCTTCAATATGACAAATCCGAAATCTGCAATCCGAAATCCGAAATTCGTACTTGGATTAAACGGATTGGGATAATTCTGATATAACACATATGATGTATTTATAAGATTTGGATATTCTGCACCGGCAACTCCATTCCACCCGGCAAGCGATGCCCAAAGCCACCAAGCGGCATAAGCTTTCCGGTTTCCGTTCAATGGTTTTGAATGCGCTGCCGAACAGTTGTACCAATCCACGTTTACTAAATGAGAATTCTGCCAGTCTTCTGCCCAGTTCTTATCCTGACTCCCGTCATTATCACTGTCATAATCGCAATTATCGTTTGCCATTTTATCAAGATAAAAATTTCCATCAGGATCGTAAGACTCTATATCTGCAAAGTCGTACAATATTTTATTATTGCTCCGGCAGTATCTCCTAATCTGTTCATTTCTTTGATTCGTATTTCCATCAATTCCATCTCCATTTAAATGCCCTGTCATATATACAAATTTAACCGAAGGGTAGGAATTTTCCAGAACCGTCATTGAATCAAGATAAGTTTGGATATTTTCAGAGTCTGCCCAGGAAACCTGTCCGCACCAACTCCATATTATTACATTTACATCGCTGTTAAGGGGATTATTTAAGTATTCGCGAGTTTCAGCGGCCCATGCAACGAAGTCCGGATTCCCAAGATCACCAGGCATTGCACCGTCGTGCAGATCCAATGCTCCGTCGGTCCCTCCGTTATTATATGCGTACTGCGCTCCTTTCCAATCGCTCAAACCGTCCATCCCGGTAGCAAGCTGACTCCCGTGAGAAGTATGCCCGTATGCAATATGCAGCTTTGCCTTTGCGCTGTCAATCCATTGCAATGGTATGCTGCTCAGCCGTGCACAGTCATGGTTAATTATTAAACTTTGACTATAAGAAATTGACGCTAAGAAAACTATAAATGAAAGAACGATTTTCTTGAAATGATGCCGTATAGTTTTATCCATTTTCTCCTCTCGATTTTTATGGAAAAAATTAAACCTGCCTTCCATCTGGCAGAAACAGCATTTTGAGCAGTTTGATTGGGGCAATTTTTATGCCTTTGGAATGCTCTATATTAGCTGAATATTGAAAATTAAAGGTGGTAAAAAGGATAGTTTACCGGAACAAAGGTTAAAAACTGCGGCTAAGGAGCTTTATCAGGTTTTGAGTTTAAGCTGTTCTTCAATTGATTTGCAGGGGCATAATCCGGATTAATTCTCAGACACTTTTCCAAGTAAATTTTTGAATCCCCGATCTTATTCAGGTCAAAACTAATTTTTGCAAGCCCGTAATAAGCTTCGGCATATTCGGGGAAGAGCTTTACTGCCTGCTTAAAATTCTGTTTGGCTTCCGGATAATCTTTAAGCATTTCATAAGCTGCACCGAGCAGGAAATATGTCCGTGAGGAACGGCTGTCTAGTCTTAATGACCGGTTTAAATATGCAATCCCGTTTTGAATATTTCCGTTCTGCAGCATTTGGATTGCCGAATTATTCAGAATTGAAACTGTTTTCGGCTGAATATGAGTCTGCAAAGGATCATATTTGAAAACCTCCAGGTACTCCGCTGAATTTACAGGAAGAAAAACGGGCTTATCATTCACGACTTCGAACCAATTTCTTAATGTTACAAGATAATCCGCTTTATGACTGCTCAAATAACTATTTAAATATTCCGAGTATAAAGGTTTATTTATTTGAACAATTAATTCCGGTGTAATCAATCCTGCCATATCAATTATTTTTCTTTCACTGTAAAAAGCTATTGCACCAATATCATGAGTTGCTATTACGGCATTCTCATCTGTATTTCTCTTTAACCATTTCCCGGCAGCGACATGGCGGTCGTTGTGATACTTGCAGAAAAAAGAATATTCTTCAGCTTCCTTAATATTCCCGTTAATTAATACTCCGCAAGCTGCAATTAAATAAATAATAAAAAGAAAATTGGGAATACCGGCGGATTTAAATTTTACGGATATGAAATCAAAAAATATTTTAACACCGGAAACGGCAATGATTATGTAAAAAGGAATTACCGGCATCAGGTACCTGCCGAACCTGTGTGCAAATGGAAGTTTAATGTAATAAACGCCGATTAAACCGAATATGAACAAAAGAAAAACCAATAAATTGTTTTTTTCCTTTTTAAACATTGATCTAAAAATTCCTATCACTCCGATAAGGAAAGGAAACCAGAATAAAGAAAATTCAGATTGCGTGAAGTACTTAATCACTTCATTTTCAAGAAATGAAACGCGGTCATTGCCGTGATAATATTCAAGCTTTGCACTATAGGTATTGGGCAGTATGGAACCGGAAAGAAAATAATTAAAGATGAAATAAGCAACTAAAAAAATTGAAGCTGTAGAACAGGCAATAATGATTTTCTTGGGAGATTCAGGAATATTTCTTCCGGTTTTTTTTCTAAATAGATACTCCTGAATAAAATAATCACCGATTACTGCTGCCCACACAACCAGACCGTCGGGACGACACCAGAGTGTTAATCCCAAAAATATTCCAAGCAGAATCATCTTACTCTTTTGATATGCGAGCAGGCTTGCGGCAGCAAAAAAAATAAACATCGATGTTTCCATGCCGGAAACATTAATCATGTTTAATTTGGGCTCGAGAGCAACAAACAGAACTGCCGCTGCACCAAGCAGCTGAACCGGCCTGGATGATTCTCCCGGTTCTGCAGGAATTACTTTTTGCAACAGCTTCAATATTGAATAAACAAGAAGCACTCCGAAACTTATTCCGAGGAAATAGCTTATTAGAAATTCATTCTTAAAGAAAAGAAAAACCAAGGCAGCCAGCAGGGTATAAATTGGCGATGTGGATCCGGAAGTTAACAGTTCATTTTTAAAATATGAAAAGCTTCCGTAATTGACGACGTTTTTTGCAAAGGTAAGGTGTATCCAGGGATCATCAAGCGGAAAACCGTAAAAACCGTTTGTTTTAAATGAATAATTAATGAAATAAATTCCTGCAACCGCTGCTGCAATAACAGGCATAAAATTGAGATATTTTAACTTTCCGGTTAATGCTTTAGAATAGATGGGATCTCGGGCTGAAGCCGGTTCAATCTTCTTATTCTTCTCTGCCTGCCTTTTTTTCCTTCCTTTTTTTTCCAATAATTTTTCCGCAGTACTTTTAAATAACTATTCAAGTGTTGCAGATAAAAATAGCACAAAGATCAAAATAAAAAATCATATCTGTTTTAAAATATTTTTTCTGAAGAATAGGGTAACTGGTAAGGTTGATAAATTGGATAAGGTAATTAGGTCAATTTATTTGAGAGGAGATTTTTACTACTAAGGTTAAGACAAATGATAAGGTTTTGAGGAAGAAAATTAATCCAAAATAATTAGGAGCAAAAGGAAACCCTATTAAATCATTTAACCTTAGTAACATAGTATAACTACCGATATAATAGCCTCATTACCTTATTGCATAACTGGTAAACTAATCTCGCTTTGCGGGATAGCCAGCATATTATTGATTCAGACATAGATTGTTTTGGATTCGGATCAGAATCTGTACAAACAGTTACTTATCAAACTTATACTCTCTTTCGAATTTATTTTGGACAGCACTGTAAAAAATAATTTTTTCGCAGTTTGGTTTGAAAATAAATATGGGAAGGCAAGTGGATGTTTCAATTTAACTTGTAACGAAACAGAATAAAATTTTTCAAAAACAGCGGACGCAAAACACAAACCCCGGCTACTTAATTATTATAAGCACAGCAGTGATAAATTTCAATTTAACAGATTCTAATGAATTATATCTTCTTCGGAATATTTAACATTAAATGAAGCAAAAAACTTTTTTATCAATATTATTTCTGTGCCTGGTAGCTGCAGCAGGCATTCAGGCGGCAATTTACACCAGCGGATTCTATTCCATCTCTTCTGATGAAAGCGCCAGGACTCTTGATGCTTTCAGATGGTACAGCAATAAGACGTCCTTCACCCAGGTTTGGCTTCCAATGCATTCTGTAATCATCGG
>JBLNGL010000645.1:0-4657 GCA_050264735.1 Ignavibacteria bacterium
TCTTATTGATATCCTTAAGCTTTTACTCTTTCCAGTTTATAAAAGCAATCGAGGAAAAATTAAAGCGTTTACTGCAAAACTTGTTTTGGTCATATCGGCCTTTTTTATTTTTTATGTTCCGCTTAGAATTATTTACGATTATAATTCGGTTTCAATAAGGATAAAAGAATATAAGGTGAAGAGTCTTCCAAAGGATCTCGAGAATTTCAAGATCACTTTTATTGCCGATGTTCAGGCAGACCGTTACACTGATCCCAAAAGACTTTATAGATTTATTTCAAAAGTAAATGCAACACATCCCGACCTTGTTCTAATTGCAGGAGATGTCATTACTTCAACCCCTGATTATATTCGAACTGCAGCAGAATATCTTGGGAAAATTAAGTCGGTTTATGGAATTTATTCCTGTGTAGGCGACCATGATAATTGGGCTTACAGAGAAGATACAAAAAGGAGTGTCAGGGAAATAACTGAAGCATTGGATAAAAATAATGTTGAAATGATAAATAACGCAACAAAAATAATCAAAGCCGGGAATGCAGAAATAGGAATAACTTTTGTAACTAATACTTATGTAGAAACAATCAGCGGTGGGGAGATTGAAAAACTAACCAACGGAAAATCAAACTTTGATTTAAAAATTTTTCTTGTTCACCAACCCAGGCAGAGACTTGTTGATCAAGCATTAAAACATAAATACGATTTATTTCTTGCCGGTCATACGCACGGCGGACAAATAACATTCCTTTTCCCCTTTTTTAATTTATCTCCGACACTCTTCGAAACTAAATATGTGCGCGGAGATTTTCAATTTGGAAAAATGCTTATGATCGTTACCCGCGGCTTGGGAATGTCTTTAGTTCCTTTAAGATATAATTCGACCCCCGAAGTTACGGTAATCGTTTTAACGGGTGCTTAAGCTTTCATGAAGCAAACCAAGTCTTTTTATAAAATTCTTGAAGAAGTAGGTGCAATATCTGAGCATTTCCAGGCTTCCCCCAATTTCTTTTCCACTTTAGGAATTCATTATACTAATGTCTACCCTGAAGTTTTAAGTTTATTAACTTACTCAACCGGATGAAGATTTAACTCTTTCAAACCTGAATAAAGTTCCTGATCTGTTAACTCATGATCAACTAATTTTCCGGCAAAATAATCCTGGTAAGCACTCATATCGAAATGCCCGTGCCCGCTTAGGTTAAAGAGAATAGTTTTCGATTTCCCTTCTTCCTTTGCTT
Source organism: Ignavibacteria bacterium (assembly GCA_050264735.1). Taxonomy (GTDB): domain Bacteria; phylum Bacteroidota; class Ignavibacteria; order Ignavibacteriales; family Ignavibacteriaceae; genus DATKLQ01. The sequence continues at coordinate 1,239 of JBLNGL010000645.1, forward strand.
TTTTCGCTTCCTTTATAGTCTGAACGATTGCATGGTTTGATTCGGGTGCCGGTATAATCCCTTCAGTTCTTGCAAACTGAACCCCCGCATCGAAACATTCCAATTGATATGCTGAAGCTGCCTCAATTAATTTATCTTTCAGCAGCTGACTTACGATTGTACCGGCGCCGTGATACCGGAGCCCTCCTGCATGGATCGAAGCGGGAATAAATGTATGACCTAAAGTATACATAGGGAGGAGAGGAGTAAGTCCAACTGTATCACCGAAATCATACCGGAACTCACCTCTGGTAAGCTTCGGACATGAAGCAGGCTCCACTGCAATGCATCTTATATTTTTTCCTTCGGTTAATTTGTATCTTAGGAACGGGAACGCAATACCGCTGAAATTTGAACCGCCGCCGAAGCATCCGATTACTATATCAGGAAAATCTCCTGCTTTCTCCATCTGTTTTACTGCCTCTAATCCTAATACTGTTTGATGAAGCAATACATGGTTAAGCACACTTCCAAGGGAATATTTAGTGTCTTCATTTTTAGCGGCCATCTCTACTGCTTCAGAAATTGCAATTCCTAAGCTGCCGGGAGAATCCGGATCCTGCGCAAGAATTTTTTTCCCTGATTCGGTAGTATTTGTCGGCGAAGAAAAAACTTTAGCTCCCCATGTATTCATCATTAATTTTCTATAGGGTTTCTGTTCATAGCTGATTTTGACCATATAAACCTGAAGTTCAATCCCGAACAGCTGGCAGGCAAATGAAAGCGCACTTCCCCATTGCCCGGCGCCTGTTTCCGTGGTTATTCTTTTTACTCCCTGGGATTTACTGTAATAAGCCTGAGCTACGGCTGTATTCGGTTTGTGTGAACCGGCCGGCGAAACTCCTTCATACTTATAATAAATTTTTGCCGGAGTATCAAGAGCTTTTTCAAGATTAAAGGCTCTGTAGAGGGGAGTGGGCCTCCACATTTTATAAATATCCCTGACTTCCTCGGGAATATCAATCCATCTTTCTTTTGAAACTTCCTGTTTAATTAATTCCATAGGGAAAAGCGGGGCCAGATCATTTGGACCGATTGGCTGTTTAGTGCCGGGGTGAAGCGGGGGCAGCATTGGATTCGGCATATCTGCCTGGATATTATACCATTGTTCAGGTATTTCCTTTTCTGTCAGCAATATTTTTTTTGTTTTTTCCATAAATTTTAAATTAATTAATGATTAAAAATAAATAATGACACCCAGTTCGCATTTTTAATTAAATTTGATAAACTTGAAACTTCCCGGCTTGTAGCGGAAAGAGATTTGATAAGCCCTGGTGAGGCTGCGGGTTCAAATATATTTCAATTCCTGAGCAGATTCAAGCAGAATGACTATTCTTTTATGCCGTATTAAGAATTTTTTACTTTAATAAAATTAATTTTTTTGTTGAAGTATAGTCTCCAGCCTGGACTTTGTAGAAATAAACACCGCTTGCTAATTCAGATGCATTAAGCTCTATCTCATATTCACCAGCCGGTTTTATTTCATTAACTAAGGCTGCTACTTCTCTTCCAAGAAAATTAAATACCTTTAGCGTTACAAATTGGGTATTGCCGATCGAATAACGAATCTTGGTAGTCGGATTAAACGGATTAGGATAATTTTGATATAAAAGAAACTCGCTTAAAATTTTTCCGCTTTTGATTCCGGATGGGGTTGAATATTCATAAGCACCGATATCAAATCCATTCCCCTGTGGTCTGGAAAGATTATTGAGGTCTTTTGTAATAATTTCTGAGACGTAGTTTGTTCCTTTGTCAACAGCTTCCGATCCTTCAATTAATGTGTAATCTTCGGTTATATAATTTGTGAACAGCTCATTTTCAGGCGGGGCTAAAGCTGAGTGCAAATCATAACCTAACGATTGCCATTCTTCCAAGGACATATTTGATTCGCCGTCATCATTGCTCATTCTATCCGTAATCAAATTATAGTCGCTTATGAAATTCTCCGTAGATGATTCATCAATTGAAATACTTCCTCGGAAATTGTGATGATTAATTATAATATTATTGTAAAGAATATTTCCTGTTGAGCCGTTTACTGCAATTATTCCCCATCGTGCATCGGAAGGATTAATGATGGTATTATTATATACTTTATTGTTTTTAGAACCTTCTGCAGCATCGATCATGTACATGGCTATACCGGTAGCGTGATTATTATAAATTAAATTATTAATAATTATCGATTCCTGAACTCCATCCATATTTATGGCCGACCCTCCGCCCAATCCGTTATCATGGAGGATATTTCCTTCTATAACTGCATTGATTATGATGCCGTCTCCTCCCATTGAGATATCCCCGTTGAAATGAAGGCCGCAGCCATTATTGCCAAAGCATTGATTATTTTTTACAACAGGACGGTCGCTGCTGTTGGAAACATAAATGCCGTGCTCATCAATGCTGTTTGTACAAATATTATTCTCAATTACGATATCATCGGTAAAAGCCGTAAAAATGCCCCATCGTACGTTTTCATTGCAGTAATTATTTTTTATGACCACGAAATCGGAAACAGCAGCACGTATTCCGGCACGAGGCTGATTAATAACATTAAATCCATCTATTACAATCCAGCCGGTGTTTTCAATATTTATTCCGTCATCAGTTTCAGAATTGGGGAGGTTGATAACAACATCCGCCGCTGCCTTAAAAACAATCGGCGCATCTGGTGAACCGCTTACCCGAATATCAAAACCGGTGTATGTTCCTGAAAAGATGTAGAAAGAATCCCCTGGGACAGCAATATCGGCTGCATGCTGAAGAGTCAGGAATGCATTGTCAGGATTTGTTCCGCTATGAGAATCATTTCCTTCTGTAGAAACATAATAAATGCTCTGTGAATAAGCGGCATCCACTAATAACAGAAATACGGCTGTTAATATAAGTTTTATTACTTTATTCATTAAAATCTCCAGCATTTTGTTTTAATAAAACATATATTTTCTAAAAGCAAATAAGATACCAGTTCATAGATTTATATGGTTAAATTAAATGGCTGCTTATCATTAAGATTTAAAGAGGATTGAATGAATCAGTTGTGTTGTCTCGGCAATTTGTCCGACAAAAAGTAATCCCTGACATTTTTAACTATATAATCTTTAGACCATTCGCCCTATCGTTATTAGTGTAATATGTATTACTTCCTAAGTATTACAGGCATGGTATGTTTCGCATATTTTATTTATTCAGATATAAAAATCAGAATAATTTCTGCCCAATTTTTATAGTTCAATTCTTTTATAATTATATTTAAAAATCAATTCTTCCGGATAACCGTATGCAGCAATTTACAATTATAAGAGACATCGTAATTATCCTACTGATTTCCATTCCTATTATTTACTTATTTAAAAAAATAAAAATACCCAGCATCG
>JBLNGL010000646.1:0-3090 GCA_050264735.1 Ignavibacteria bacterium
AGCAAGCTTATTCTTTTTTAAAACCTCTTCGAAATTGTACAGCCTTATTCCTTTGCTTTCTTTCTCCCTTTTCTTTTCTTCCTTTTCCTTTTGTTCCCTTTTCTTTGCTATTTCCTTCCTAGCATCTTCCTTAATCCTCTCTTCTTTCTCATCAAAAACCTCCTCTTCAGGCGGCTCTTCAGCTTCCTCTTTTTTTATCTGCACAACTTTTAAATCATGTATCTGATGAAATACATCTTTCCACAAATCATGAGGCGGAGATATTTTTTCCGGGAGCATTTTTATTTTCATCAGGAGATCCTGAATTTGTCCGGCCATATCGCTGCACTCTCTGCATTCATCCAAGTGCTTTTTTACTTCATCCGCAATATCCGCCGGGAGACGGCTGTCTGCGTACTCATCTATTAATTTTTTAGCTTGATCGTGCTTCATTTCAAATTGGTAAAATTAATTTACGGCGGGCATTGCTCAAAAATGTTTTTGTATTTTCAAGTCCGATACCCAAAAGATCAGCAGTCTCTTCAATCGAATATCTTTTCATATCGTGCAGAATAACCGCTACCCTTTCTTCCACGGGGAGGCTGGCAATTAATACATCCAGTTTATAGTCAAAAAGCCAACTTATTGAATCCTTATCAGTTTTACCGTGAATCCTGTTGGCGTGCCATTCTGAAAGAAAATAAAAAACCGTAAACCCGGTAAGCCATGAAGAGAAAGTGACATCTTCCCTTATTAGGGATAAATTCTTCCACGCTTCCACAAATATTTTTTTTGTAAATGCTTCAGCAAGCGTCTGGTCGGCAGTTAAGCGGAGAGAAAGAGCATAAACAAAGTCGACATTTATTTGAAAGAGCTGCTCAAACGCGGTATTGTTCCCCCGCCGTGCATTTTCAATTAATGATCTGATGAATTTATTGTCTTGTGCCAGATTATTGCCTAATAATTAATTATACAAAATTATCTATTTTTATTAGAAATTAAAAGATTTTAGACAATAAAATAATTTAAAAGGAAGACAGTCTGCAGAATATCTCTTGACAAAAAGAGGATTTGCTGAAATAATATTTTATCCGGGCTTACTTTTTTCTTTAAAAAGCCGTCAAGCTCATCAATTCAATATTTTTTTTAAAGCATCCGGTCTGTTAACCGGTAAACTGCAAATGTAATCTTTACAGAGAAATACAGTTGCAGTATTATCAATTTGCATATAGTTATTGAGGAAAGGAATTACTTCCGAGATATCTTCTTCCCTGTTTCTATCATTAAGCATGATAACCTTGTTAGGAATGAAATGACTTGCAATTTCTTTCAGCATTAATTTAGCATCCGCAGATTCTTTCTTTCCTGCTATAATAATCTCGAATGATTCTCCGAAAGTAAAATCCAGAGAAGTTAAAAATCGAGTGAAGGCTGAAGGTGAAGTTTTGATTATTTTTGAAAAAGATTTTATAAGCAGTGAAGCTTTTTCTTCAAATTCCGGATTCGCGGTTATCTTTCCGAGCTTAAGCAGGTTCAACAAAGCAACTGAATTACCGGATGGAACTGCTCCGTCGTAAACTTCTTTATTCCTGACAATTTGTTCACTTGCATAATCGGGAGTAAAGAAAAAACCCCCGTTTTCATTGTCCCAGAAATGATTCAGTACTTGCTTCGTCAATCGAAGGGCGGTTTTTAGATAATCTGCATTAAAAGATGCTTCGTATAAATCTATTAATCCTGCAGTTAAAAAAGCATAATCGTCAATATTTCCATTTAATGCCGGTTGTCCATCCCTGTACCGGTGCAGGAGAATTCCCTTAGGATCAAATAAATTCTTTAATATAAATGCAGCGGCTTTTTCAGCAATAGTTAAATAATACGGATCATCAAATGCAACGGAAGCTTTTGCAAATGCAGAAATCATCAGGGCATTCCAGTCTGTTAAAATCTTATCATCTTTAAAAGCATGAATCCTCTGTTTTCTGTATTGAAGAAGTTTCTCCTTTGCTGAATTAAATTTTTTAATAAGATGTTCTGCAGTTAAACCGAGCTCCGCGGCTAATCCATTAAGATCATTCTGCAAGTGAAGAATATTAGTCCCGTTGTATCCCCCATGCATATGGTCGAACCAGTTGCCCTGTTCTTTTATATTAAATACTTTAGAGATTAATTCGGCATCATTGCTAAAAAGTTTTTTTATTTCATCTAATTTCCATAAATAAAACCTTCCTTCCTCCCCTTCGCTGTCTGCATCTTCGGCTGAATAAAAAGCTCCTTCCGGTGAAGTCATGTCTCTAAATACATATTCTAAAATTTCTTTCGCGGTTTCCTTGAAAAAATTTTTTCCGGTGAGCTGGAATGTTTCAATATAAGCTTCGGCAAGAAGAGCCTGATCATAAAGCATTTTTTCAAAATGGGGAACCAGCCACTTATCATCGGTGGAGTAGCGGTGAAAACCAAAACCGATTTGATCATAAATCCCGCCTTTCTTCATTTCATTCAAAGTTTTTTCCGTCATTTCCAGCGCTTTAGGTTCATTTCTTCTTTTAAAATATCTTAAAAGGAAAAGAAAATTATGAGGCGTGGGAAACTTCGGCGCTTCTGCAAATCCGCCATATACGGAATCAAATCTTTTTTCCAAATCTTTATATGCTTCATCAAGTATAGTTTCCTCTAGTTCGGAACCGGATTCAATTTTTACAGACTTCCGGAGTGCAGAATAAATTTGCTCTACAGAATTATTTATTTCCGGACGTCTTGTTTTCCATAATTCCTTTATTCCCGGAACCAGTTCTTTCATTCCCATTCTGCCGAACCGGTTATCCTTAGGAAAATAGGTTCCGGCAAAAAAAGGTTTTTTTTCGGGAGTCATTATTATAGTTAAAGGCCATCCGCCGGCGCCTGTCAGCATTTGGCAGACAGTCATATAAATACTATCAATATCAGGCCTCTCTTCCCTGTCTACCTTAACAGAGACGAACGCATCATTCATCAGTCCGGCAATTTCATTATCTTCAAAAGATTCCTTCTCCATTACATGACACCAATGACATGCTGAATATCCGATGGACAAAAAAACAGGCTTATCTTCTTCAGCGGCTTTTGAAAAAG
>JBLNGL010000647.1:0-5020 GCA_050264735.1 Ignavibacteria bacterium
AATTTATGTCCTAAACCTTTTCCCAGGTGTGCTCCTTCAATAATCCCGGGAATATCTGCCACAGTAAAGCTCTTATAATTTTTGTACTGAACAATTCCTAGAACAGGTTCAAGAGTAGTGAATGGGTAATCGGCAATTTTAGGTTTGGCCTGTGAGATTGAAGAGATTAATGTTGACTTGCCTGCATTTGGAAATCCTACAAGTCCCACATCGGCAATTAATTTTAATTCAAGTATAATTTTTTTTTCTTCTCCAGGCTGTCCTTTTTCAGCATACCTGGGGGTTTGATTAGTGGACGTTGCAAAATTGGAATTTCCTTTTCCTCCTTTTCCTCCTTTTGCGATAATAAATTTTTTCCCCTCTTCATTCATATCAAATAAAATTTTATTGTCATCAAAGTTTTTTATTATGGTACCTACCGGAACTTTAATTACAACATCTTTGCCGTTTTTGCCGTCTTTGAGCGCACTTCCGCCAGGCTTTCCGTGTTCGGATTTATACTGTTTTTTTTATTTAAAATCAAGCAGAGTTGAAAGATTATGATGTGCTTCAGCCAGAACGTCGCCTCCTTTACCGCCGTTGCCTCCCGAAGGTCCTCCTTTCGGTACATACTTTTCTCTTCTGAATGCAACTGCACCGTCTCCGCCTTTCCCCGATTCAATCTTAATTTCGGCATAGTCAATGAACATAATCAGGGCTGACCAAAATAATTTGAAACTGAATCCGTCAGTAAAATTGCTTCCTTTGAATATGGATTTACTTTATATGTCCTGAATAAGCTCTTAATAATATCGGCAGCATCTTCATAACTATTGCACTCTGAAATTCTTTCCATTGTGTTTGTAAAGTCATCTCTGTCCTCATTGAAAACCGCTTCAACGATCTTTTCAATCTCCTTATCGCTTAAAAAACTAAAGATGTCCTTTTTAATCTTTTTACCATTAATTTTTTTTGGAACGGAACTTTCTGGTTCTGCTTCGGGCACAAATGTTCCCGCCTCATTCTTCTGCATTATTATGGTTTTATCTTTCTCTTCCGCAGAATCTTTCATATCCGGTTCAGCTGGATTCTCTTCCGAAACTTTATCAATTTCAGTCAGATTTAAAGTATCTGATAAATTCAGGTTAAAGTCTGCTGCATCTCCCAAATCTTTTATCTCCCCTGTTAAGTCATGGCTTTCAGGTTCAAATCGATTCTCATTTTCCTCATGGTTATTTTCTTCAATAGGTTTTTCATTCAACTCACTGTTCGTTTCAGGGGGAACTATTTCCTCATCAAAATTTTCCTTCTCAAGAACGGAGGAGACTTCATCGGGATGTACGGGGGAGAGTTCATGACCCGGTTTGAGCGCATCTTTTGAAATTAAATGATTTTTTAATTCCTCAACGCTGACCCTCTGTTTTGACTCGCTTGAAAATTCCCGCTTTAATTTTATCAGATGATCCATGAGATTTTTTTCTTTCAGGAAAATCTCAATGGTCCTTAATGGAATTATTTCGCTATTAATTCCCCCGATGTTGTAAAAATCGGATATTGAATAAAGTGCATGATCCAGGTAAGAATTTAAATCTTCAGATGAAAGCTGGTTGTCGATTTTGCCGAGAATATTTTCAAATTCTGCGGTATTTATAGATATAATATTTTTTTTATCGAAATAGGTGAGGAGTATTTTTTTTACAAAATCATAATAAAAGCAGTAATTAATAAGCATTCTAAATTCTTCAACCGATTTTTTTTTATTTTCGGTAAATACAAGCTTTGTCAATGTCCAGTTTGGTCTTATAACAAAGCTGGCATTGAAAGCTACAGCCTGGTTCACAAGTTTTTTAATTTCATCATAGGATACTATCTTGTTCTTTTTAACTTCCTGGCTTATCAGCTTAAGATATTTTGCAATTTCAGGTCCAGAGTAATCAAAAGAGGATTTCTGCAGAAGATTTTTTCTGTCCTGGTAAATAAGGAAATCGAATTCGCTGGAAATATACTGCAGAATTGCCGGATGCATCTGTATATTCAAAAGCTGGTTCAATGTGAAAGATAAACCAAGCTTTCTTACTTTATTGAGGCTGTAATCCGCTATGAATTGAACTTCTTTTTCGAACATTTTTCTTTAAATCTATTTAAAATAAAATAAATAAATCTCCGCAAAAAATGTAATGATCTCTCCATTTAATATTTCGCAGCTAATTAACTTAGCTATCGTCTTAGCAATATCCAAACGCAAAACTCATACCTATTTTAAATTGTTCTTTTTATTTGAAAACAATAATATTCCTGCAAAGATCAGAACGAAATAAATTCACTTCCATTTGCCTATCATACTTTGGAGGAAATAAAATGAAGAATGAACGGCGGACCAGCAATAACCAATATATCCGTGAAACTTCAGCTGTTTGAAATTGCAATTATGGAAGCGCCCTAGGAACTTTTAATTTTAAGATTTAATTCAGAAAAAACTCAGTGGAGGCTATGTAAAAAATAATCTCCGCTTTTTTTGTTAAATTTTTACACGGGGATTGCTTTAGTGCATCCAGATTTACATTGTGCATTCGAAATTTAGAGCATAAGTTTTTATGTACGATTGTATAGCACCCTAAGGTTCTATGTTCATGCCGGGGGATTATGTTTAGGTAACGAAAAGGGAAAATTCAACCTAACAATAAATGAAAGGGTAATATGCATAAATTCCTTGCCTCTGTAGTTTTTCTTCTTTTCTTTCCAAATATCATTTCAGCTCAAACAAATTCTTTACAAATTAATGGCGGCATAATAATTCCCCACAGCTCTTCCAACGGATTTACAGGATCACTTCAATACAATTACTCTTTAAGCGATAATATAATGCTTTATTTAAATTCCGGTTTCTCTTCATGGGATAAGCATTATGTCGCTTTTTTGGAGGAATATAGTGAAATCCAGAAGAAGACATATTTTGAAACATATTCAGCTGATGAGCATCTTTTAATTCCCGTTTATATCGGCGGCCGAATGAATCTTCATACTAATAAACTTTTTACTGCTTTTGGAACTTTTGAAATCGGGTATTCATATCTAAGCTACAATAGTTATAACATTACGAAAGTAATCGATGAGGATACGGGGGAAATCCTTGCTTACAATACCGATCCAAATTCTGGAGAAAAAATAACCGAGAATTTATTCGGGGTTGGAATTGGTGCCGGCTTAATGCGTGAGTTATTGAATAATATAAATATTGTTTTATCTTTTAAACTAAACAGCCATTTAAATTCAAACTATTATAACTTTTTAAGCAGGGAAGGAACTTATACCGCTTTTAATCTGGGATTTAACTTTAATATTTAAATTACCGCTAATTTAGGGGTAATCCTCTTGCACTTCATTATAATTTAAAGGAGGAGAAATGCCTTTCAAGAGATTTTCTTGCCTTTTCCTTGCGACATTTTTTATTTTATTCAATGAAACATATTCTCAATCCTTGGGGATAATTTATGAAGCATCTTCATTTAATTTCCAGGATTTTTATTACAATGATTATTCTAGGCCTTCAGGTTTGATAAAAAATTTATTTTTCAATTATAACGCTCCCTTATCTGAATTATTCAATTTATCTCTTAAAACCGGGTACGGATGGAACAATTACCAATCCAGTTATAATGATGGGAATAACAAAGAGACATACGATGAGATTACAAACGGGATTCCTGCTGAAGCAGAAATACAGTTTCATCATTGTTTGGGAAAAGATTCTGTTTTTGAACTGTTAATTGGAATCGGTTTAGGATATTATTATTACGTCTCAAAGGAAAAGGCAAGTTTTTCTACTACGGAACATAAATTTACGTCAAGCGGATTAGCTCAATATATGTTGATGGGCATGAATATAAATATTACCTCTTGTCTTGCAAGCAGTATTCAGTTTAAAAAGATTATGATTAACGGAATTTCAACAAAATATGAGTCTGAGAATCATGTAGAAGAAAGGGATTATTCGCTGGGAAACGGATTGGATGATATAGGAGTTTCTTTTGGAATATTTATAAATGTGATTAAATAAATAAAAAATTTTATTCTGATCTATCATGTATGTATTTCATTTGGAAACTACCAGTGAATTTCAATAGTGGTAGGCGAGATAAGATGCTGAAATATTACTGAAATCATCGCAAAGCGAGATCCCGCTATGCGGGACAAGTTCAGTACAGGATTCAGTATGATAAGAGGCTAAACCTTCTCTTCGCTCTTTACAAAAGCCCTGAAATATTCCCTTCTCAGCTGAGCAATTACATCCATGGAAATTTCCTTAGGGCATTCTGCGGAGCACGCTTCGGTATTTGTGCATGCGCCGAATCCTTCTTTTTCCATCTGGTCAATCATTGCAAGAGCTCGTTTCTCCCGCTCCGGTTTGCCTTGAGGGAGTCGGGCAAGGTGAGAAACCTTTGCGCCGACAAAAAGCATTGCCGATGAATTTTTGCAGGCTGCAACACATGCACCGCATCCGATGCATTCAGCCGCATCCATTGCGGCTTCTGCTTCATATTTTGGGATGGGGATAGCATTTCCATCCGGTGCACCGCTGGTATTAACGGAAATAAATCCTCCAGCAGCAATTATTCTGTCAAACGCAGATCTATTTACAATAAGATCCTTTATAACCGGAAATGCTTTTGCTCTCCATGGCTCTATAGCAATTGTATCTCCGTCATTGAAACTTCTCATATGAAGCTGGCAGGTTGCAACACCTTTCTGCGGACCGTGCGCTCTTCCATTAATAAACATACCGCAGCTTCCGCAGATTCCTTCACGGCAGTCATGATCAAAGGCGACAGGATCTTCGCCTTTTTTTATTAATTGCTCGTTCAGTACATCAAGCATTTCAAGGAATGACATATCGGTGGAAACATCATTTAAATCATAATCGGCAAAACGACCCTTATCCCGGCTATCTTTCTGGCGCCATATTTTTAAATGCAGGTTCAAACTTTTAGCCATTATTTGTAGCTCCTCTGCGTAGGTTTAACATAATCGAAAGTGAGCTGCT
>JBLNGL010000648.1:0-3754 GCA_050264735.1 Ignavibacteria bacterium
TTTTTATCCCTGATTTTTGCAAGCAGCCAATTATTCGGATCCAGAGTTAATTTAACCGGCTTTTGATCAAGCTTGATTTCAAAATCTTTAGACCGGGAATCCAAATAAAATTTCCTGTAAAGATCTTCTCCCCCGTTAAACCCAAATGAAGCTTCAATTGTAAAATTATATACCGGATAATCTCTTTGGATTTGCTCAAGGTTTAATTGAACTTTAAATCCGCTATCTTCTTTTTCTGTTTCCCAGGAATAAACAAGGTCTATTTGATCATCTCCTTTATAAACCCATTGTTCAAAGAACTTGGTTAAATTTTTCCCGGATATTTCTTCGCAGATATTTTTAAAATCTTCGGTGGATGCAGTGCTGTACTTATATTTTTCAAAATATTTTCTTAGTATTTTGAAAAAAGCCGAATCTCCTGTTTCCCACCTGAGCATATGAAGCACCCATCCTCCTTTATCGTAAACCGTAAAGCTGAAGAGGTTATCTCCGGGATCATAGAGCGTCCCGTTAAAATTTTCATTGTATTTGCTCCGCATTGTTGATTGAAGCGCAGCAGGTCCCGATTTACTTTCAGCATACAATGCTTCACAGTAAGTTGCAAAGCCCTCGTTGAGCCAGATATCTTTCCAGGTAGCGGGGCCGACACAGTCTCCCCACCAGTGATGGGAAAGCTCGTGGACATAAATATCATTAAAAAATTTTCTGCCATTTAAAAAATTAGAACCGATCCCGGTAATTGTCTGGTGTTCCATTGCGCCGAGCTGCCATAAAAATTCCGCCACTCCGTATTTCTCCTTTAAGAATGGATATTCACCGAAAGTGCCGGAAAAATACTTTATCATTTTCGGATGTTCTTCAAAATCCTTTTTCGCAAATTCAAGATGTTCCGGGAATACGTAGTACTCAATCGACATTGTATCCGTTCTATCCTCTGAAATATATTTATCGGTAAAGCTCATGTAATCGGCAGAATAAATGCAGATCAAATAAGTCGAGATCGGATAAACAGTTCTCCAGTGATATGTTTTTCTTTGCCCGTCCACGGAAACTCCAATTAATTTTCCATTGGACACCGAAGTTTTGGAAGAATCATTTGTAATAAAGATATCCAGCAGAGCCTTATCTGCAGGCATATCGTTGCAGGGAAACCATGTTGAAGCGTAAATCGGCTCGTTTAAATTATAAACCACCGATTTATTATATATCTCCCCGAAAGTCAGTGCACCGAGGCCTGCTCTAATCGGATTACCTTCATAAATAATTTTCAACTGCAGGGAATCTCCGGATGATTCCGGGTTTGCTAACGGTATTGTCAGCCTGGTCTTTTCATTAATAAAATCTTTCTCAGCACCATTCAAAAGGATCTTAGAAATTTTCATATTATCGTAGAAATTCAAATCGATCGACTTAAGATTTTTATCCAGCAGCTTCATTGTTATTGCGGCAGACCCTTTTAAAGCCTTTTGATCAGGATAGAGATCAATATGCAAATCATAATGCAGCACATCGATCATCTTCTGGTTTTCCGAGATATATCCAGGTGGAATCTTTACGGAAGTGCTGTGCAGTCCTTGAACAGACTGCTGGGTAAGCAGCTTCCCTGCTTCCTTTAATTTCCAGAGAGTATTGTAAACGGGAGTGAAAGCATATTTCCAGATGAGAAAACACATGCATAATATTAAAATGAGGCCGGCAATTTTATATAGCCGCTTCTTATTCATTTGACGTTGATCCGGGATAGAAATTTCCATTTAAATAAAAAGATTACCTGTAAGTTGCTCGATTTCGTATAATATTTTTTAAAACTTTTTTATTTATTGCCATTAAAGATAAATAAATTAAATGTCTCTTTAATTGTCAATAAGATCATATTTCAATATATTTATTCGAGTGCTTAAAAGTAATCTATTGCAGCCAGCCTTTTCCATTATATAGTTATTGATGATTTGAATCCGTCGAATTTAGATTTGGAGGAGATATAAATGACATATCCCGGATCTTCAATTTTGAGAGATACTCTTACCATGCTTCTTGCCGGCGGTCAGGGCGACCGTCTGCAGCCGCTTACACTGCCCAGGAGCAAACCTTCTGTGCCGTTCGGAGGGAAATACAGAATAATAGACTTCACGCTTTCAAATTGTCTCAACTCCGGTTTGCGACGGATTTATGTATTAACCCAATATAAATCCGATTCATTGAACCAGCATATTTTTGAAGCATGGAGCATTTTTAATCCGGAATTAGGTGAATTCATCTATTCTGTACCGCCCCAGCGGAAGCTGAATAACGATTGGTACATGGGAACGGCAAATGCCATTTATCAGAATTTAAACCTTTTCTCCAGCGACAGAAAAGCTAAGCGTGTTTTAATTCTCAGCGGTGATCATATCTACAAAATGGATTATCTGAAAATGCTCGCCTACCACCAGGATATTAGTGCCGAACTTTCAATGGCATGCATTGATGTGCCAAAAGAGGAAGCAAGCAGGTTCGGGATTGTCGGTGTAGATGATCACGATAAAGTGATGTCTTTTATAGAAAAACCTGATAATCCTCAGGAAATTCCTGATGAACCGGGAAGATGTTTCATAAATATGGGAGTTTATGTGTTTAATGCGGAAATTTTAAGAAATATTCTGCTGGAGATGGATTCTAAGAATATCAAAAGCCATGATTTCGGAAAAGATATTATCCCTTATATGATTAAATCCGGTCTGCATATACAAGCATACAGGTTTGAAGATGAAAACAAAAAAGTAAAACCATACTGGAAAGATATCGGAACAATTGACAGCTATTACGAATCCAGCATGGATCTGATTTCAATAACCCCCGAATTTAATTTTTACGATTTCAGCTGGCCTATGAGAACATATCAATACCAGTATCCGCCTGCAAAAACAGTTACACACGGCGGTGAACGCGTCGGGCGCACTCTAAATTCACTGATCTGCGACGGCTGCATCGTATCGGGAGGATTAGTTGAAAGAACAATTCTGGGACCAGGCGTTAAGGTGAACAGCTTCAGCTATGTTTCAGATTCGATAATAATGAATAACTGTAATATAGGAAGGCATGAGAGAATCAGGAGAGCAATAATCGATAAGAATGTTAGTATTCCTGAAGGCTACGAAATCGGCTTCAATCTTGAAAATGACAGGAAGAAATTTACCGTTACAGAAAGCGGGATTGTCGTTATTGCAAAAAATGCGGTGCTGCCGGTTTAGTTTCAGATTATAGAATTTTCAATATCTGCTGATGTGTTAACTTTTTTATGTTTCAATTTGTTCAGATTTTTACCACAATTCCGGAGAATAAATATTACTACTTTTACCCGAAAATGGATCAAAGCTTAGAAACGAAATTAAAAAATTTACCTTCCAATCCCGGCGTCTACCAGTTTAAAAATGAAAAAGGGAAAGTAATTTACGTTGGGAAGGAGAAAAATCTTAAAAACGGGATTAAAACCTATTTTCATAACGATTATAGTGATGCAAAAACTGCTGTACTGGTAACCAGGATAAATGATTTTGAATTGATCGTAACGGACAATGAGATTGAAGCCCTTGTTCTTGAAAATAATCTTATAAAAGAATTAAAGCCTAGGTATAATGTTAACCTAAAAGATGATAAATCTTTCCCTTTTATAAAAATCACAAATGAAATATTCCCCAGGATTTACCCGACCAGGAGAATAATTAAAGACGGTTCAAAATATTTCGGTCCCTATACGGATGTTAAGAATATGAAA
>JBLNGL010000649.1:0-4684 GCA_050264735.1 Ignavibacteria bacterium
ATAAAAAAAATGTCCTGCGGTGGCTTCCGAGGCGCAGTCCTTATAAACAAAACTAAGATATTTAGTAACTGCTAAATAATATTGCTTCTTAAAAATTGAAAAGTTAATTTACTATCGTAAACTAATTCAACTTCAATTTTCCTCAAAACATGAGACGGGGAAAGCAGAAAAAAAGCGGGAGAAAGCTGATCCATATGAAAATCAGAAAAATTATTAAAAATCTAACTATTTCGACTGCATTTGCAGCCGGGCTGCAGTGTTCATCTCCAACCGAACCGGATCCAATGCAAATAAAGCCAGTTATGGAGCAGCCGACAATCACAGGTTTCTATGTTACAACACTTGAAAATCCTGATGGTACAGGTGAAGTTATCGGGAATCCGGCATATAAGGTTAAAGAGATAAATGTTTTCCCGAATCCATGCCGGACTACTGCGCCGCCTAGACCGCGGTACGGGCATCCTCTTATAGCCTTTACTCACCTTTCGGATACTGCGGTAATTATAATTGTAAGAGGAAGAACCATCCGGGAAGCGGCAAACACTGAAAGTTCAATTCTTGGAATACCTGCAGTTCATTTTTGGCCGCCGGTTGTAAGAAGAATTGAAAAAAGCAGCTTTGGAGATTTCTGTGCATGGGATTTAAAAGATAACAAAGGGAATTATGCGGCTAGCGGTTATTACCGCGCGTACATTTACGGACCTAAAGTACCCCCCGATTATTTTCTTGATTTTGCTTTGGAAATTGAGGAAAGCCACTTAGAATATTACTAAAACAAATTATAAATATTTTTTATAGAAAGTATTCTTATGATTAAAATGAAAAAAGTGTTTTTATTTTTCATATTCATAATGCTTTGGTTTCTTTGGCCGGTTTTACTCATTCAGTCATGTTCTGAAAATTCAATAGGAACCTCTTCACCGTCCGAACAGACTATTAATAAAATTTTATTTACCGGCAGAGTAAATAATGATCCGGGGTTGTTTATTGTAGAAAGCAACAGCCAAAACCTCCGGAAAACAAACAGCTTTACAGAATGTTATGCACCCCAATGGACTCCAGACGGTACTAGAATTCTGTATCTGAAAGGCTTGGGAAGCAATCATGAATTATTTATAATGGATTCATCGGGAACAAATGAGCAGAAAGTAGCAGATAGTGTTGATTATTTTGCAGTTTCACCTGATGGAAATAGAATTTGTTATATATTCTTTAACGGCAACTGGGAAATTTATCTATGCAATATAGATGGTTCCAATAAAGTTAAATTGACTAATACTCTAAGACAGAAATTCGGATTATTCTGGTCCCCGGTCAATCCTGAAATCGCTTTCACAGAAAATGATAATATTTCCGGCAGTTATGAAAATATTTATAGGATAAAAGTTGACTCCGGTGTTTTAGATACATTAGCAGTAGGGTACGATCTCCCCCAGATATCAAGCTGGTCAAAGGATGGAAATTTTATTTTGTTTGGCGCCAACCATGCAGAAGTATTTAAAATTGATTTACCGTCTAAAGAAATTATTCAATTAACGAATGCTGCTTATAGAGATGAAAGGGCTTCATTTTCCCCGGATGGACAGAAGATTTTGTTTGAAACCGGCAGAGAATTTGGCGTCCAGATTTATATGATGAATTGGGACGGTAGTAATCAGCATAAAGTGTCTAAATTTGAAAATAGTTGTATGTATCCGAAATGGTCGCCGGATGGAACATCCATTTCGTACATCACTTCATTTAACGGTCTTCCAAGAATAGTAATTGCGGATTCATATGGTAATAATGCAAAGTACTTAATCCCTGATTCTCTCTCATTTCAATCAGATTGGGACTGGAATCCGGTAAAATAGGTCCTATTATGTATAAAAAATATTTTCTTTTTATTTCATTTTTTCTGTTTCCTCGGATTGGATTTGGCCAATCAAATATTTACATCGGCATAAATGCTTCACCATCCCTAACGTTCCCGCAGACTTCACCCTCTATTCTCGATCTTAATGAGGAACCGAATTTCAGCATTGGTTTTTCCGGGATTATTTTTTTGAATAATCAAATTTTTATTAAAACAGGAATTAATTATATGCATAAAAGTTTTTCATTCGGCGGAATCCCGGATACGAGAGGAGCTCTGGTAAATGGAGAAGGTGTTGTTATTTTTGATGTTCATGATCTTTCCGCTCAAATTGATCCTTTTCGGATCAGATGGCTTGAGCTCACCGAAATATTTCATTCAGTCGCAATACCTCTTATTGTGAATTATAAATTTTCAGACGAAGGAGCTTCATTTGTTGTTTCTGCAGGATTTGAAGCGGCATATTTATACAACATGAAAGGAATTTTAGCTTCTGAGGGAGATGAAAAAATTTGGAATGAAAAATTAAATTACTGGGCTCCTTCAATTTCAGCAGGTTTTGGCTGGTATCAGCCTATTGCTGAAAGATTTCTGCTGATAATCGGTCCAAAATATTCTTATGATTTTTATCCGGACTGGAACAAAATGGATTTTAATTTTCAAACAGTCAGCCTCTCCTTTGAATGCTATATTTATTAAAGAATTGCCTGGCTTATTACATCTTTTCCGGTGCATCAACTCCCAGCATACTCAATCCGTTTTTTAAAACAATTCTTACAGCACTTAC
Source organism: Ignavibacteria bacterium (assembly GCA_050264735.1). Lineage (GTDB taxonomy): Bacteria > Bacteroidota > Ignavibacteria > Ignavibacteriales > Ignavibacteriaceae > DATKLQ01. Next base: position 2,643 of record JBLNGL010000649.1, read on the forward strand.
AAGCGCCAGCCGTGCTTCCGATAAATTCTTTTCAACTCCAAGCACCCTGTGAAATGTATAAAATTTGTGGAATAATGAAGCAAGCTCTTCAAGGTATGCACAAATTCTATGAGGCTCGGATAATTCCGCACTGAGCAGAACCTCTTCTTTAAATTGGTGAAGTTTTTTTAGTAAAAGCTGTTCTTCTGTAGCAATTAATAAATTCAGATTTTTGGTAGAAGCTTCTATTTCTTTATTTTCCTCCATCATCCTTAGAATCGAACAGATTCTTGCATGAGCATACTGAAGATAAAAAACCGGATTTTCATCAGACTGTTTTTTTGCTAAAGTAAGATCAAAATTCATATGGCTCGCCCCGCTCCGCATATTAAAAAAGTAGCGGACAACGTCACTGCCTACATCATCAATCAGCTGATCGAGAGTAATGTAATTTGCCTTGCGTGTCGACATTTTTACAATTTCACCGTTTTCAGTAATTGTAACGAACTGGTGAATAAGCACCTTAATTTTTTCAACATCGTAGCCGAGAGCTTTTAAACCGGCTAAAACATCCGGATAAGTTGCATTATGATCGGAACCGAAAACGTCGATCATCAAATCATAGCCTCTCTCAAACTTTGTAATATGATATGCCATGTCCGGAAGCCGGTAAGTAGGTTCGCCGGAAGATTTCACAATTACTTTATCCTGATCCAGTCCCATTTGAGAAAGCTTCAGCCAAACAGCATCCTCTTTTTTATATGATAATCCTTTCTCTTCAAAAAGCTTTAATAATCTTTCAATGTTCCCTTTTTCATAAAGACTGTTTTCATTAAAAAAAAGCTTATGCTTAATTTTTAATCTAAGTAGTGTTGATTCAATATCGTTAAAGATTTCCTTTTCAGCGGCTGCCTTAAAAATTCCTTCCGGATCTTCGTTGAGTAATTTATTTCCATGTTCATCCAGAAGTTTTTTGGCAATATCTTTTATATAATCACCTTGGTAATAATCCGGCGGGAAATCTATTTTTTCTCCAAGTAATTCCTTGTAACGAAACTTAACTGAATCTCCGAGTATCCGCATTTGCCTGCCGGCATTATTGAAATAATATTCCCGGTCTACCGAGTAGCCTATCCATTCAAGCAGGTTTGCAGCAGTATCGCCAAGCACTGCATTTCTTCCGTGTCCGACAGTAAGAGGTCCGGTAGGATTTGCGGAGACAAATTCTACATTAGCTTTTTCCCCATTATGCTTTTCAGATTTTCCGTAATCATCCGGAAAGTCAAGTATATTTTTTGTAATTCCGGCAATATATCCTTGAGTAAAGAAAAAATTTATAAAACCAGGCCCGGCAATCTCTGTTTTACCGATGATCTGCCGATCAATTTCTAAAGAATTAATTATTTCCTGGGCAATTTCCCTCGGTTTCTTTTTCAACTTTTTCGTTAAAAGCAGGGCAGCATTGGAGGATAAATCGCCGTGGGTTTCAATCTTCGGGATATCGAAAATTAATTCTATCTCTTTGAGATATTCTAATTTGCCGGAAGCTTTATTGAATAAATTATAAAGATATTCTTTCAATGTATCACTAATAAATTTTGAACTAAAAAATTATATTATCGGCAGAGATATCCGGAATAGAACACGGACTACAAGGATTACACGGATATATCACGGATAATTTTTGATCAGATATGCAAATATATGGATTTTATTTCAGGTAAGATTAGAAAAAACTCAGCAATTATTCACTGCTTTTTGCTGAAACCTTTCGGGCAGTTTTTGTTTTTTCTTTCAGAAGGGGATCTTCAACTTTAACAGAAGGCGCATCTCCCCATAATTTTTCTAATTTGTAAAATTCACGTGAATCTTTTTTAAATATATGAACAACAACATCTACATAATCGATCAAAATCCAGCTCAATGCACGGTAGCCTTCAATATGCCAGGATTTTATTCCTTCTTCAGAGAGTTTTGAATCTATTTCATCTGCTATAGCTTTAACCTGGGTATCGGAATCGGCGCTGCAGATTACGAAATAATCGGCAATGGCGGTTAATTTC
>JBLNGL010000650.1:0-3710 GCA_050264735.1 Ignavibacteria bacterium
ACAACCTTCCCGTTAACTAATCCGTTCTTACGGAAAGCATTCCGTGTATCGATGATTAAATTTGCATGCTTATAGATAAAATCATAGTCGTAATTTGAGTGATCGGTGCTGAGCACAACAAGATCGAAGTTCTTCAGGTTCTGTTCATTGAGCTCAACCGACTCCAAGTCGTAATTATATTTTCTTGTTTTCCAAAGCTTTTTTATAAAAAGATCATTGTAAGATACATCCGCTCCTTTTTCGGTAAACAGCTCGATCAGCCGCAGGGAAGGAGATTCGCGAACGTCGTCAATGTCTTTTTTATATGCGATCCCCAGTATTAAAACCTTTGAGCCATTTAAAGCTTTTTTCCTTTCATTCAATGCTTCGGAGGCTCTCTGTACAACATAATAAGGCATATGTGTATTTATCTCACCGGCAAGCTCAATAAATCTTGTATGTACTTCAAATTCCCTCGCTTTCCAGGTTAGATAAAACGGATCTATCGGTATGCAGTGCCCGCCTAAACCGGGACCCGGGTAAAACGGATGATACCCGAAAGGTTTTGTGGATGCCGCTTCTATTACTTCCCATACATCGATGCCCATCCTGTCAAATACCATTTTCAATTCATTCACAAGAGCTATATTAACCGAACGGTAAATATTCTCAAGCAGCTTGGTCGCTTCCGCTGCCCGTGTCGATGACACCGGGACAGTCTTAACAATTATGCTTCCGTACAAAGCATTTGCAGCTTCAAGACAATTCGGCGTGTAGCCTCCTACTACCTTCGGAATTGTTGCAGTGCTGTATTTTGCATTATTCGGATCCTCCCTTTCAGGAGAAAATGCCAAATAAAAATCTTCCCCTGCTTTAAACTTCTTCCCGTCCTTAATTCCTTTCTGGATATTAGGAGCATCTTCAAAAAGAGGAAGAAGGATCTCATCGGTTGTTCCGGGATAGGTGGTTGACTCAAGAGAAACCAGCTGTCCTTTCCGTAGATATTTTGAAACCATGTCGGCAGTATTAACTATGTAAGTCATATCAGGCTCACGGTGCTCGTTAAGCGGAGTAGGCACGCAGATTATGATTGCATCGGTTTCAGGCAGCTTAGAGAAATCGGAAGTTGCAGTGAATTTCTTTGCATCGACTGCTTCCTTTATTCTTTCCTCATTAATATGCTTTATATAACTTTTCCCATTCAGCAGAAGGGGAATTTTTCTCTCATCGACATCAAACCCGATTACTACGAATCCTTTTTTTGCAAATTCCAGGGCTAAAGGAAGTCCGACATATCCAAGCCCGATTATTCCTACTTTCGCACTGCGGTTTTTTATTTTATCTAATAATTCCATTTTCCCTCAATTGTATTTATGATTTGTTTTCTGAACAATGTTTAAATTTTTATGGTGAACTCTTCAGGTCCCCCTGAATCAGGATGCAATCTTCTGACCAAGAACCTTTACAATTCTTTCGGCGGCTTTGCCGTCCCAAAGCTCAGGGATTTTCCCGCACTTCTTTTCTCCTTTAAGAACTTTCATTGCTGCTACTTCGACTTTTTTCAAATCGGTGCCGATCAGCTGGTTTGTGCCGATTTCAACCGTAACGGGGCGTTCCGTATTTTCTCTCACCGTAATACATTGAACTCCCAGGAAAGTAGTTTCTTCCTGGATTCCCCCGCTGTCGGTAATTACTAATCCGGCATTTTTAGTTAACGCAAGAAAATCTATATACCCTATAGGATCGGTTAAAATAACATTTTTCGATAAATTTTCTTCCAAACCCAATTCGGCAAGATTTTTCTTTGTCCTGGGATGCACGGGAAAAATAATCTTTTCTTTTTGTCCCAGGTTATTTAAAGTAGAAATTAATTGAGAAAGGAAGGAACCCGAATCGACATTTGAAGGCCGGTGCAGAGTAACCAGGATATATTCGTTTTTTCCGAGCTGCAGCTCATTAAAAATTTCAGAGTTTTCGGTTTTAGGAAGATATTGGACAAGGCTGTCAATCATTACATTGCCGACAAAATAAATCTTCTCATCGGCTGTCCCCTCTTTTTTCAGATTTGTTATCCCGCTTTTTTCGGTTACAAAAAGAAAATCTGAGATTGAATCTGTAAGAAGCCTGTTAATCTCTTCGGGCATGGTACGGTCGAAGCTTCTTAAACCGGCTTCAACATGAACCACTTTTACATTAAGCTTTGATGCCACCAGGCTGCAGGCGATTGTTGAGTTTACATCTCCCACTACAATAATTACTTCCGGTTTTTCCTGCAGCAGAATTTTTTCAAATTCAATCATCACCTTTGCGGTCTGTTCCGCATGTGAACCGGAGCCGACCCCCAAATAAAAGTCGGGATAAGGGAGCTCAAGATCATCGAAAAAGATCCTGGACATTTTCTCATCGTAATGCTGCCCGGTATGGCAGATAAGATGGTTTATACCTGAATGATTAACACCTGATTTTTGAAATGCTTTATGAATCGGAGCCACTTTCATAAAATTCGGGCGCGCACCGACAACCGAAATAATCTTGCTCAATATCGAAATTCGTTAATATTAAAAAAATGACTTTGAATATGCAATTTATGGAAAGCCGCATTTTTTATGCCGAGAGGAAAAACACAGCTTCGCACCATGAGTCACAGTATACTGTCTCAACTGTATCAAATTCGCAGCTTTGTGCTTTATAATAGTACATTTTAACCGGCTAAATTTAATAAAATCAAAGATGAAGTGCTTTAGAATATTTAGCAGCCGTTTTTATAAATTCTTTAAAAACTTATAGATGGAAATCTTTAGGCAGGAACATAATCTTATACTATAAATCTTAAACTGGCAGAGCCAGAACCATACCTTGTTGATATCGAATGTCGAATAATGAATCCTCTGCTTTTATCTTGCGCAGTATGTTCGTTATTCATTATTCGATGTTCGATATTCGAAATTCACTTCCACTTTGAGTAGAATTTAAGAACTAAAGGATTAAATTATACCTTTTCTTCCTTCCCTCACAACAGCACGCCTGTAAGAAAAATAATTGCAACGCTGAAATATATCACTAAACCTGTTACGTCAACCATTGTGGCAACCAGCGGAGCGGATGAGGTGGCAGGATCAAGACCTAATTTTTTCAATATAATCGGCAGCATGGACCCGGACAATGATCCCCATAAAACTATAACTATTAACGAAAAAGCCACTGTTAATCCGATTAAAAACCAATATTCCCGGATAGAATTAATAAAGTTTGACAGAATAACAACCTGGAAAAAACCGATAACCCCGAGAATACAGCCAAGAAGCAGCCCCGATAAAATCTCTCGCTTCATTATCAGCCACCAGTCGGAAAGTGCTACTTCGCCTATTGCCATTGCACGAATAACCAGAGTGGCGGCCTGGGAACCGGAATTTCCGCCGCTGGATATTACAAGAGGAATAAAGATGGAAAGGACTACTGCCTTATCAAGTTCATCTTTAAAAAATCCCATTGCAACTGCTGTAAGGACCTGACTTACAAACAAAATGGTAAGCCAGAATGCCCTTTTCTTAACCATCTTTAAAACCGGAATAGTTGAATAAGGCTCTTCAAGAGCTGCAACCGCAGCCAGCTTATGGATATCTTCCGTTGCTTCTTCTTCCGCTATATCCAGTACGTCGTCAATTGTAACAATGCCTATTAATGCGCCCGATCCATCTACAACCGGAAGCACTGTCCTGTCATATCTTTTT
>JBLNGL010000651.1:0-2985 GCA_050264735.1 Ignavibacteria bacterium
TAAGAATTATCTTTACTTAAATAAACTTTCTCTCGCACTGCAGAACTGCAGGAAGGCTGTGGAAATAGATTCCAGCATAGAGTACTTGGATTTATATGCGGATATTTTTTCAAGTGCACGGCAGAATGATTCTGCAATTGCGGTATTGCAGAAAGTCCTTGCTTTGGATTCAACAAAGATAAATTCATACTACAAGCTTGCACGTTTATATGAACCTTCCAAGCCTCTAAAAGCTATAGAGGTTTATAATAAACTTACGGGAATAATAGGTCCGGAATGGAATGTACTTTTACATGTAGCAGAGCTTCATGAACAGCTAAACGAATATCCTCAAGCTGCCCGGGCTGTAGAGCAGCTTTTGATGATAGATCCGAGCAATATACAGATACAAAAATTATTGATGGAGCTTTACCAGAAATCTCAAAAATATGACAGTGCTCTCCAGGTTGTAAATGAAATCCTGGAACTTACTCCTGATGATCTGGATGCACGGGAACGCAAAGGTCAGCTTTATCTTGTACAAAATAAGTGGGAAGAGGCGTCAAAGGAGTATAAATATATTCTCAAACAGGAGAATGTCCCTTTTAATATAAAGTTAAGAATCGGGGTTGCTTATTTTAATAAGTCTCTTTCAGACAGCACCATAACTCCGATTGCCAAAGAATTTTTTCAGGAGATTGATAAGGATACCACCGATTGGCAGATAAAGATATATTTGGGTGCCATTGCTTTAAATGAAAAAGACGATTCAACGGCAATAGAGAATTTCAAGCTTGTGACCGATCTGGCTAAATGGAATGTGGACGGATGGGTTCACCTGGGAGGCCTTTATTTCGATAACCGTAAATATAATGGAGCAGTAACGGTCTTAAATGAAGCAATTGAATCTTTCCCGGATAATTTTGCGGTAAATCTGCTTCTCGGACTTTCTTATGCCCAGCAGAATAAACACCAGCAGGCAAGTGAATATTTAAAAAAATCTGTTGCACTTAATCCCAAAGATATTAATGCTCTTTCCGCTTACGCTTATACTTTAAATCAATTAAAAGATAATGATCAGGCGGTAAATTATCTTAAGAAAGCTCTGGAATTAAAACCTGATGATATTAATCTATTAGGCACTCTCGGATTAATTTATGATTCCCAGGAAAAATGGGCAGAGTGCGACAGCATTTATGAGAAAGCTTTAACAATTGATTCATCCAATGCATTAGTAAATAATAACTATGCTTATTCTTTATCTGAAAGAGGGATAAAGCTGGAAAAAGCGTTAAAGATGGCAACACTAGCAGTTGAAAAAGATCCCGCAAATTCTTCGTATCTAGATACAATCGGGTGGGTTTATTTTAAATTAGGAGATTATAAAAAAGCAAAAAGTTATCTTCTGGAAGCCATAAAAGCCGGCGGAGAAAGATCTGTAATGCTGGAGCATCTCGGGGATGTTGTTTATAAAAATGGAGAAAAGGATTATGCAAAGGAACTCTGGCAGAAAGCACTTAATTTGGATGAAAATAATAATAAATTAAGACTTAAAATTGAGAAGGGAGAAATTTGAAAAAATATATTTTTCTGTACCTGCTGATGCTCGTCATCTCTTATTTTTTTAACGGGTGCGTACCCTCAAAACCTGTAGAAGACGTTGAAATACTTCCTTCGGAAAGATTAATAAACAAGCTTGAAGTAAACAGGAGACGGATCAGGAATTTTGAAGGCACCGGCACTTTTCATGTTAAATCCGGGGAACGGAATAATTCCGCATCATTTCAGGTAGTGCTTCGCAAACCGGATTCTATTTATTTCTCTTTCCTTGGTCCTTTCGGAATTGAATTGGCTCAGGCCCTGGTAACCAATAATAATTTTGTCTTTTATGATCAGCTTCATAATGTTGTTTACAAAGGAAATACAAACGATGAAACCTTAAAAGATATCTTCAAAATAAATCTTACATTCAGCCAGCTGCTTGATGTATTTATCGGCTCAGTCAACCTCACGGAAAATCTTTACAGGACTCCTTTCAAATATGAAATCGAATATGATCAGTATGTATTGACCTACATAGACTCTTTAACAAATTATAAATCCGAATACCATGTAGATATAAGGGAATTGGGAATTACCAATTATAAAATTTTTGACAATATGAATAATAAAATTCTTGAGGGGAAGTATTCTCAATTCGAATTGCTTGAAAATGTAGCCGTTCCGTATAAGGTAGAAGTAGAAAACAAAGAAAAAAATCAATCTGTAACGATTGAATATAAGAATATGCAGGCTAATAAAAATAATTTAAGCATTAACTTCATTATTCCTGAGGATGCCACAGAAATAAGATGGTGAGCGGACACAAAGCCTATTCGATCCTGACTGCTCTGACACTTATTTTTTTTGCCTTCGGATTTACCGAAGCCCAGAATAGTATTCCCGCCGATAACAATTCTTCTGCGGATCAAAAATCCTTAACTGAGAAAAAAGAAGAACTTTCCAGGATAAAAAAAGAAATCTCTTCTCTTGAACTGGAATTAAAAACAAAAACAATGAAAGAAAAGAAAACAAACACTGTGCTTGAAAATTACAGTAAGCAGAGTTTTCTTCTAAATAGATTGGTGAATAAATTAAAGAAAGAGGAGAAAATCAAGCAGAAGCAGATAACCGATCTTCAGCTTGGCATAAATTCACTTGAAAAGGAAATTGAATCTGTCCAGGATAATTATTCCAAATATATTGTGACAATTTACAAATCGGGGAAAAATTCCGAGTGGTCGGAAATATTTAATTCCAGTTCGGTACAGCAGGGTTTATTGAGATACAAATATTTAAACGAATTTTCCGAGAGAAGGCGGGAAAATCTAAACGAGCTAAAAGATAAAAAAGAAAAGCTTAAGGAAGAAAAAATAACTCTGGATAAAGAGCTTCGGGAGAAGGAATTATTTACAAAACAAAAGCTGGATGAGAAAGATATCCTTACAAAAAAACTTAAAGAAAGAA
>JBLNGL010000652.1:0-4674 GCA_050264735.1 Ignavibacteria bacterium
GTAATCGGTGTTGCCGGTAATCAGGTTACAAATGATATTAGAGAATCTCTTGGCATTGTTACCGAAGAAGCAGAAAACATGAAAAAAGAATACGGCTATGCGACCGACAATGCAATTATTAAGGATGAAGATATTCTCATCCGTGGAGTAGGTGCAAGAGGCAATACTAAAATTCCGGTAAGCCTGTTGACACAAATAATAAGCTTAAGAATGCGGGAACTTTTTATTTTAATTGATAATGAATTAAGAAGTGCAGGATTTAAAAATAAAATTAAGGCGGGAATAGTTTTAACAGGCGGAGGTTCTTTATTGAAAGGCTGCACTGAATTGGCAGAAGAGGTTTTCGGCCTGCCGGCTAGAATCGGGGTTCCGCAGGAATTGGGTCAGGGATTATCCAATGAAATTGAGAGCCCGGAATTTGCTACAGTTGCAGGTTTAATAAAAGGCGTTCCTGGGAGTAAATCAAGTGAATATCAGATTATGATCAGGCCCAAAAAACTTAAAGGCCGGAATAAAATTTCCTTAATAGTAAAGAAAGTTCAGCAATTTTTTGATGAATTATAAAAAACAAATGGAGGTAACTATGTTGCGATTTGCCACGTTGGACCGCAGCAAGACATTGTCTGCTGTTCTAAAAGTTGTTGGTGTGGGCGGAGGCGGTTGTAATGCGATAGAAAGTATGATAAAACGGGGATTGAACGGAGTAGAGTATGTTGCAATTAATACTGATGCACAAGTATTAAACAGCAGCACGGCTACCCACAAAATACAGGTCGGTACAAATATAACCCGCGGCCTTGGCGCAGGTGCCGATCCAAATGTCGGAAGAAAAGCTGTTGAAGAAGATCGTGAAAAACTTGCCGAGGTGCTTGCAGGCAGCGACATGGTGTTTGTTACTACCGGAATGGGAGGCGGAACAGGCACAGGAGGTGCTCCGGTTGTTGCTTCCATTGCTAAAAGTACAGGTTCCCTTGTAGTCGGAATTGTTACAAAACCTTTTCGGTGGGAAGGTAAGAAAAGAATGCTGAACGCAGAACAGGGAATTCAGGAGCTGAAACAATATGTGGATAGTTTAATAATTATTCCAAATGAAAGATTATTGAACATTCTTGATAAAAATGTGAATGCCTTTGCAGCGTTCGACAAGCCGAATGAAGTGCTGTATGAAGCTACAAGAGGCATTGCTGATATAATTACGGTTGAAGGATTAATTAATGTTGATTTTGCCGATGTCCGTGCAGTTATGAATCAGAGCGGAGAAGCTTTAATGGGCTGCGGTATTGCCAGCGGGGAGAACCGGGCGGTTGAAGCAGCACAGAAGGCTATTTCCAGTCCGTTGCTTGAGGGAGTTAATATTAGAGGTGCTAAGAGCGTTCTACTAAATGTTACAGGTTCCAGCAACCTTACAATGCATGAGGTCAATGAAGGTAATAATATTATCTTTGAAGCAGCCGGTGAGGAAGCAAATGTCATCTTTGGTTGTGTAAGAAAAGAGGAGATGAATGACTATGTCTCTTATACTGTTATTGCCACCGGTTTTGACGGAGCAAATCAAAGTTATTCTGCAAAAGCCCGGCAGTATAATAATAAGGTGAAAGGCAAGGAAGATTTCCGCGGAGGTTTTAATTTCCTTGAAAATCCCGATGAAATTAATAAGGAAGATCTGGAAATTCCGACAATATTGAGAGTAAAAAGTCCAAAATCAACATTGGAGGTAAATAAAGAGGAAGAAAACCTGCAAACCGGGTTTAGTTTTAGTCATTCAAATTATTGGACTAAAGAAAAAAACCAAGAGAAAAAAGATGAGGAAAAGAAAAATGATGATGATGAAAGCTCTTCATTCCTCAGAATGATCATGGATTAACCTTTAATTTTCGGCAATTTTACCGGTAAATTTTTTCTAAGTTTAATAGATCTTTGATTTAATGAAAGGAAAGAATATCCTCATAATGGCTTAAAAATTGAGGCTTATCAATAAACTCTTGATAATTTTATAGAATTATAACTGATCAAAAATTTAAAATTTGGAGAAGGCATGAGTTTATTGGAAATCTTCGGAATCATTTTCTTAGCGGTAATAGTTCTTAATTTTTTAATTGGTTTTTTTGCAATAAGAAATGCCGTTGAAGAAAATGGAATGGAGCGCGATTTTATCTATAATCCGGCTAAATTAGAAGTAATTCCCCGTCATTGATTCCTATTCGTCACATAAACGGGATTCAATAAGCGGTACTTCCTCCGAATCAATCATAATAATAATCCTGTTAGGCCTGCAGCAGATTCTGCAATCTTCAATAAAATCCTGTTTTCCCTGAACCGTTAAATCGACCCAAACTGTATTATGAACGCCGCAATACTGACAGGTCCATACTAAATCTTCATCAGTATTCATACTAAAACCTCACTGTTATTCGATAACTATTAAACATTTACCATTATTTCATATTCACAAATTGGGTGGGAAAATTAAAATCAGCATCTTTAACTAACTTGATTATACCTTGAAGATCATCAATTTTTGCACCTTGAACGCGTATTTGCTCATCCTGAATCTGAGCTGTTACCTTCAGCTTTGATTCTTTAATCATTTTTGTTATCAGTTTTGCATTATCTTTTGAGATACCGCTCTGCAATTCAATTATTTGTTTTAATCTGCCTCCTGCAGCAGTTTCAGGTTCTTTGAATTTTAATGCTTTTACGGAAATGCTCCTTCTAATAAATTTGCTTTCCAGTATATCAATACCGGCTTTGCGTGAATAATCATCTTTAGTATTTATCATAATTAATTTTTCTTTTTTATTAAGTTCTATTGAAGTCTGAGAATCTTTCAAATCGTATCTTTGGTTTATCTCTTTTAAAGCCTGGTTTACTGCATTATCGGCTTCCTGAAAATCAATTTGGGATACAATGTCAAAGGAATGTAATTGAGCCATATGATTTATCCGATTTATTAAAGATAATCAAACGTAAGAGATATAATGGGATTTGTCAAGGATTGCTTAAATTGAGGAAAAAGAGCGGAAAGTATTATTTTCCGCTCTTATCAAACAGGTCTATTTTGCTAGGATCATTTTACGGACGGAAGAAAATTTGTTCTCTATGTCGAGTTTGTAAATATAAACTCCGCTAGCTAGATTAGCTGCATTGAATTCAACTTCGTGTATTCCTTTAATCATTTCTTTATTTACAAGTTCGGATACCTGCTCTCCTAATAAATTATAAACAGCAAGTCTTACTTTTCCATTATCCTTTAAACTGAACCTAATCATAGTAGAAGGATTAAAAGGATTCGGATAATTCTGATTGAGTGAATAATCTTTAACTTCTGTTTGAATCTCCAAGCCGGTAATAAAACTACCTTTATGATTTGAAGGCTGGGTTATATTTTCATATTGAGAACCTGTTAGAATTGTTCCAATCATTCCGTCAAAATTGGAGCTTATCTCAGCTTTATTAATTTCAAAAGAGTTCCAAGTTTCCAGTTGAAAAGTTCCAACTTTTTTGGAATCTTTGGAGATATTATCGCTGCCCGGCATAGAAGCAAATGTCAGCTCTTTAAAATTATCCGTAGAATTAATTCCTATACTGCTTACCGGGAAATTGGATAAGTCAGAGGAACCATCAACATAGATGAACCTCAGAGTTCCATCTTTTGCCAGATTTTTATTAAAAGAAAGGACACATTGATAAGAAGTTAGTTCAAAAGGCTCTGTATTGCTATTGATATAAATATCGAATTCGAAGGTATTATTATTTATGTACCTGCCGTTATCGATACTCATAACATAATTAACTTGAGAATATATGAAGGAGTTTGAGAACAAAGAAATTAATAAGATAAGATATACAACATATCTGGGCTTTTTAAGTATTACAGTATGCAATTCATTCTCCTAAAATCTGTTGATGATACATTAATTCCTATTGTGATTCACAGCAATTATGCCATAACAAAAGTTAGATTAACGAAAAAAAAGGGATAAAGTCTTTTATTATGAAGAATTAAATATGTAATAATTACCTGCCTAAGATATTAGAGTCTGGAAATTTTTAGTAAAATCCTTGCATAATTTTTTTGTTTTTACGAAGAAAAATTACAGTTTTTGATTTTTTGAATTAGAAAATGGGTGCATTTAATTAAAAAAAATGAGTTATACTCAATGGCATAATATTTCTTCAGTTTCTGTCGTATTTATTTATTGCACGAATTCTGAAAGATATTGGTATTGATGATTATTGCTAGGAATATTACGTTATTAATCATAGTCCTTTCACTTCCCTTAGTTCCTCAAAAAAAAATAAACAAGGCTATCTCTCAATACGTCCATCAATACTGGATGACTGAAGATGGACTCCCGCTTAATTCAATAACTTCTATTACCCAAACTAAAGACGGATATATTTGGCTTGGAAGTAAAGGAGGAGTAATAAGATTTGACGGAGTAAACTTTACGCTATTCAATACTCATAATACACCGGCATTGCGTGTAAATGAAATATGGACCCTGCATACAGATAAAAACGGAGATTTATTGATTGGCACAAGCGGGGGCGGATTAGTTCTTTATAAAAATGGTGAATTTAAAAGCCTGTATGACAGCATTCTTGCCAAAGAAGCTGTTTGGTCGATTTTCGAAGACAGCAAAGGTTCACTTTGGATTGGAACCGGAGGGG
>JBLNGL010000653.1:0-3411 GCA_050264735.1 Ignavibacteria bacterium
GTGAATGGAATGTCTGATCATATACATATACTTATTGGTGAGAATCCAAATGATAAAATATCCGATCTTGTAGGATCAATAAAGAAGGATTCATCTGCTTTTATTAATGATAATGATTTCCTTAACGGAAACTTCCGCTGGCAGGATGGATACGGAGCATTTTCTTACGGCAGGTCCCAACTGGATTCTATTTACAATTATATAGCCAATCAGGAATTGCATCATAAAAAAAGGACATTTAAGGAAGAGTATCAAGAGCTTTTAAAGAAATTTAGTATTGATTATCAGGAAAAATACTTATTTGAGTTTTTTTGATGATGTTATTTATAGTTAATCCTCTACGAGGATTTTTGATTCTTGTTGTCTTATCAATTACAATAGTTCAACCTCTACGAGGTTGAAAAAGTTTATCGCAAGCAGATTTTAAAAGAAATATCTTGGATGTTTTAACTATAGTAAATAAATATAAACCTAGTTTGTTAATCCCCTATGAAGATCAACAAAAGAATATAAATCGACATGAGTCAAAAAACATCGTAGATGTTTAACTACTGTAGTAGAAAAAATACAAACCTAGTAATTTGATCCTCGTAGAGGATCAACAAGGGAGGAATAAATGAAACCAGGGGTATTTACACAATTGTATATACATATTATATTTTCTCCTAAATACAGGGAGAGATTATTAATAAAAGAAATCAGGAACAGAGTGTTCAGCTATATAAGCGGAATCATTACAAATAGAGGTCATAAATCAATAATAGTGAATGGAATGTCTGATCATATACATATACTTATTGGTGAGAATCCAAATGATAAAATATCCGATCTTATGACAACCGAATGACCACTGAATGACGGCGAAGCCAAATGACAATTAAATGAAATTCCTATTGATGGTAAATTAACCAATTTATGACAAGCACAATTAAACTAAAAAATGTTTTACCAAGCAGTGATATCCTTTCCCAATGCATTCACTGCGGTATGTGCCTGGCTACGTGCCCTACTTATGAAATGACAAAGCTGGAAAGATCATCTCCGCGCGGAAGAATTAGATTAATCAAATCAGCTGCAGAAGGGGAGATCCCTATTACAAAAATTTTTGCGGATGAAATGAATTTCTGCCTCGACTGCCAGGCATGCGAAACCGCCTGTCCTGCAGGCGTTAAATACGGACTGATGGTTGAAGCTGCCAGAGCTGAGGCAGATAAAGCAGGCGCAGGATCATTTTTAGGAAGGTTCATAAAAAGATCTGCTTTAAAATATATTCTTGCGTCAGATAAAAAATTAAAGACCTTCTCGAGGATTTTACGTCTCTATCAAAAATCGAGGCTGCGGAAATTTCTTCACTCTTCCGGCATCTTCTCCGGATTATTTCCAAAACTCGCAGAGATTGACAAACTTTCTCCCGAAACCTCCGCTAAATTCAGCGATGAGATAATTAGAGAAATTATTTTACCATTGAATGGAAAAATAAAATATAGAACTGCATTCTTGAGCGGCTGCCTGATGAATGTAATGTTTGCGGAAATCAATAAAGATACTGTCGATCTGCTTTCCGGCTGTGAATGTGAAGTATATACTCCCAATGACCAGGTATGCTGCGGTTCTCTCCATGCGCATAACGGCGATTTTGATACTGCAAAGATGCTGGCTAAAAAGAATATCACTGCATTCGGAAAAAAGGAATATGATTTTTTAATCTCCAATTCGGCAGGATGCGGGGCTTTTATGAAGCAGTACGGCGACCTGCTTAAAGATGATCCTGGATATGCGGAAAAAGCCGCATTGTTCTCAAAAAAAGTAAAAGATATAATGGAATTTTTATCTGAAGCAGATCTTCAAATAAACTTTCAGGATGCCCATGAAAGTGTTACTTATCATGATGCATGCCATCTTGCGCATGCACAAAAAATTGTTGAGGAACCGAGGACAGTATTAGGAAAAATTCCTGGTTTGCATTTAAAACCTCTTGAAGAATCGGCATGGTGCTGCGGAAGCGCCGGGATTTATAATATTACAAGGTATGAGGATTCGATGGTAATCCTTGAAAGAAAAATGAAAAATATAAAAAATACAGATGCGGAAATTGTTCTTGCCGGCAATCCCGGATGTATATCCCAGATAAAATACGGAGCCTCTAAGTTTAATGTAAATATACAAGTAATGCATCCTGTTTCTTTTTTAAAGAAACTCATGACTAATTAATGATCTTGCCTTATTGTCTACTGCCTTACTGCCTACTGCCTATTGATCTAAATTACATTTAAGATCAATCACTTGATTTTTTATTTATATACATTAATTTTGCATCAGGTTGACGATGTAAATATTGTCAACCCGTTTCCGGATTTGTTAATTCAAATACCGGAAATTAGATTGGATGGCAAGTAAATAGAGTAAAATCTATAGAAAACCGTCCAATCTTTTTTTTTAAAGAACAAGGAGATTTTATGAATGAATTTATGAAAGTGTTTACTGAAAAAGGTTCGGAACTAAATGAGTGGCAGATGCTGATCAGGAGCCTAATTGTTTTATTAACAACGATAGTTATTATAAGGCTCGGGAAAAGGAAATTCTTAGGAAAGAACTCCGCATTGGATATAATTCTTGCCGTAATGATCGGAGCAATTGCAAGCAGAGCGATTAACGGCTCAGGTTATTTGTTTTCTACAATGTTAACGGTGGCGTTTTTAATCGGCTGTCATGCTTTTTTATCTTTTATAACATTAAAATCCAATAAGCTTGCCCTTTTTCTAGAAGGATCGGGAATCCAGCTTGTGAAGAAAGGAGTATTCGATGAAAAAATTATGAACCAAACTTCACTTAGAAAAGAAGAAGTTCTTGAAGCTGCAAGACTGCACGGCAGACTTAAAGATCCTTCCCAAATAGACGAAGCATTCCTGGAAGCAAACGGATCAATAAGCATTATCCCAAAAAAGGAATGATATTGCTCCGTTATTGTGATTTTCCTTTTTCTCCTTTCCTTACGGTGACATTTAATATTTTATTCCCCTCCTATTTAGACTAAATTTTTTTTCAAAAAAATTAACGTTTATGTCGTCATATATTAAATTAGGAAGAAAAATTGCACTGATTTTATTGGCTATGGGAGGGATTTTAACCGACAAAACTACCCCGAGAAGGATGCTGTTTTTATTATCATTAGCCTTAATCTATTTCGGTTTTACGCGTCTGGCGAATGAAATTACCGCATTCGAATCTATTATTATTTTTCTACTTGTATTTTTGAGCAGATATTTATTCCTGTTTTTCAGTTTTGTTGAGAACGGCATAGCGGAACAGCTCAAAAAAAGATTCGGGGAAGCAAAAGGATTTGAGATTTACAAAGTAATTACGGCATTAATGTTTTTCTTAAGCGGATCGAGCTTCAGCCTGATGATTTAT
>JBLNGL010000654.1:0-3299 GCA_050264735.1 Ignavibacteria bacterium
ACTCTACAAATTTCTCCACTTCTCCTGGATATTTTTTAAGCGGTGATAAGCAGCTTTTGGTTCGCTTTTTTCTGATTTAAATAACCCTCCGTTCTGCATATAAGAATATGGATCTATCAGATCAAACCAATTGCAGGCTTTATTATAATCTTTACTATAAGCCAATGTATATATCTGCTCCAGCCAGTCAGCCTGCGTTACTTCATCCCATGGATGATGCCAAAGATAGGGTTCATCGGGAAATTCAACTGTACCTAGTTTTACGGATCGTTCGGAGGGACCTCCTGCAGCGCCTACCTCTGAATAATGTATCGGTTTATTAAATACTTCAAATCTTTCAGTCATTAAAATTGAATCCTGCAGGTCCCTGTAAGGATAGTACATCTGCAGTTCAATGATATCTATTTTTATTCCGGCATCCATAAGATCTTTCGTCCACTGCCATGGAGTCCGCTGCAGAAAAGCTGCAGCTTTGCCGGAAGAGTATTGGTGCATCTGCACATACTCGGCGAAAAGGCAGCAGCTGTTTATTGTTGTTTTCACATTTGGTGCAACGGATTTTGAAGTATCAGTAATTAATCTTGCCAGTTCGGTAATTTGTTCATGGTTAAGCTGTAGTTCATTTGCCCAATCGTGAAGCTCGTTTAAAACTTCCATTGCATAAAGCGAGCTGCCGAAAATTTTCATGGTATCGGCAGTCAGCTTCTCGGCATATTTAAGAAGCTCATCATACTTCATATTGCGCAGCCAATCGGGGATACAGCAGTCGTGGAACCAGAATAGGAGTCTTTCCTGGCATTTAATATTTCTCTCATTTAATTTTTTGATTAATACTTCCCGTGTTTCAGGATTCAATTTTCCTTTTTCAGGCTGATAATCCGACATCATTCCGTCGCCTTTTACCACAAAAGTAACATTTGCATAATTAAATAAACCGCTGAATATTTCCAGGAATTTATCCTGATACATTTGGTAGAAACCTCTAGCATCACATCCGAAATAAAAATCTTTTCTGTTCCCTCTTTTTGCCATAAGGAATTCCGCTTTTTCCAATTCCATTTTTTCGCTTGCCCATAAAGCATAATTAAGGCCTTTCTGAGCAAGCTCAGCGCAGACTTCACCGCAGTCTGAAGTTTTCCCTGCATCTTCCAGCAGCTCTTCGGAAAGATTATGGAGCATACTAACTTCCCTTGAGGGGATCCAGCCGTCCTTTTTAATAGTTCAATTCTTCTGCGATTTCGAAAAACTCTGCTTTTGGCAAATTCATAATTTAAGTTGAGAGGTTCCGAATCTTTCTTAGGAAGAGTA
This sequence comes from Ignavibacteria bacterium, assembly GCA_050264735.1. Classification (GTDB taxonomy): domain Bacteria; phylum Bacteroidota; class Ignavibacteria; order Ignavibacteriales; family Ignavibacteriaceae; genus DATKLQ01. The sequence goes on from JBLNGL010000654.1 coordinate 1,309, forward strand.
TAGAATTCTCCCCCGTTATCAGCGGTAATATTCGTATAGCCGAATCCTTCCACATTCCACCTGGCATTTATCCCGAATTTTTCTTTTCCATTACTGTCTGAAATTGCAATTCCTTCTGTTTCAATTTCTATATTGGAATAAAAGGTATCCCAATTCTCATCAGTCGCCCAGACCAAATTATATAAATGCGGACCTCTTCCTTTCTGGACAAAGTAAGGTTTAAATAGAAGCTTCCCTTTTTCAGTTTTTAATGGTATTCTTTTCTTGGTAATCACAGTTGGAGAAGGAAAGAGTTCTTTAGCGCCAAATAAAGAACCGGCACCGGCAACAGCCGATTTTAAAAGGAAGTCCCTTCGTTTCATTAGCCCTCAATTAAGATTAAGAGAAAGAGAAGGAGAAAGATAAAGAACAAATTTATTTCGGATTTCGAATTTCGAATTTCGGATTGGAAAATAATTAGTCATCAATTTTATTAATCTTATCCTGCAAGGTGGATCCCGTTTGGCGGTAAAATTTTGTAATCCTGTAATCCTGTAGTTTTATGATTTGAAATCCTCTAAAGTTTTAATACTTTTCTAGGTTCATCAACCATTGTTAAATACCAGAGTGTTGATGCAAGTGCAAATACTCCGCCGGCTGCAAACACAAAATTATACCCGAAGCTGTTTGCAATCCATCCTCCTGCCATTGCAGAAAGTATAAATGGTGCCGTTAAAACATTCGTTAAGGAAATATATGTAGGCCTGTCTTCTTCGGAACACAGTTCGGCCACAATTGATAATCTTGAAAGCTGTATTAAGGTTGTTGTGGAGGCAGAACCGACAAACACGAAAAAATAAATTTCTATGGAAGGAGAAATTACAGCGATAATACAGGCTGCAACAGTTGAAACAGCTGCAATAGACAAGGTAAGCTTATGCCCATACTTATCAGCTAGAAAACCGAATAAAAGATTCCCGGTCATTATGCTTATCATAACAATCACGGTAAAAATTCCGGCAAAAGAATCGGGCAGAGAAAATTTTTGAAGTGCATTCACGGCATAAAATGCATCGGCCATCAATGAGGTAATTAGTAATGCATCTGCAATCAAAAAATTTCTGAAATTTTTATTTTTTTTAAGTAAATATGGGAGTCCATGGAAAAATTCTAAAAAATGCATCTCCTTCTTCGGGGGATTCGGTTCTTCTTCCTTTAAAGTTAAAAGAAAGCAATAGGAAATCATCATTAAAAAAAAAGTTGCAGAGAATAAAATCCCAAAGCTTACCGGGTAATGAACCGAATTTAAGATTTTCTCTGCCGTAATTCCCCCGGCTATTCCAAGAAGCGAACCAAGAAATGATCGTGAAGCAAACAATCTTCCCCTTAACTGAACCGGAGTAAGCTTTGCCAGCAAATCAAACCACCCCGGAAGATTTATACTGCCGGCTACCGCAGCGAGCAAAAATGCCGAGAAAAAAAGAATTAATGCTACTGAACTGTCGATTGATTCGAAAAGAAAAAAACTAAGAAGAGCTAAAATTAGCCACGGAATCCTTTGCCCGATTGCTGTCTTTAAAAGAAGGCTTTTTTTATACGGCAGCTTCCGTACATAATTAGCAAAGAAAATTTGAGGAAAATTAAAACCAATCGTCCAGAATACAGGTATTAAACCGACGGCAATGTTGCTTCCGCTTAATTTTTTCACGAATACAGGCATTATTGTAATTAGCGAGATAAAGCTCATTCCGAAGACATACAAAGCCCCGTCGGCTGTGTTTGCAATAAAGTTATTTTTTACATTTTTGTTTGATCGGAACGGAGAAAACCAATCAGCCATAGAATATTTTTACTTCTTTAGGATCCAATTTTATTTCCGCACCGCTGCCTGAAGCATCTTCATTTATTTCTAATTTTTCTTCGGTAAACTGCTCTTTAAGGAGCCGGGATTTTTTGGAAGGGAACTTCATTAATGCATTTTGAGATTGGCTTGATAAATTTTGAACAATAAC
>JBLNGL010000655.1:0-2810 GCA_050264735.1 Ignavibacteria bacterium
GGAATATAAACATGAAATATATTCTGAGCTTCCTCAAAGCTTGTAATTAATTCGGAATTAATCATTGAACTATGAATGCCGGAATATCTTACAACAGCATCATTATAAACCGGATTACTGATTGTATCTGAAAACTGATGATTATAAAAATAAGAGTAAACAGATTGTCCGAGATCCATGGCAACAAACTTATCATTATAAGGCAGGATTACACACATTTCCTCAACATTCCTCTTCATTAAGGGCTGCTTTAAAATACTATTTAATGCATGAATCAGATTTTTTTCTCTTGTTGCATGATCTTCATATTCATCCAACGACTCAGATTCTAGTAGAAGCTCCAGCGAGGTAGTGCTTAAGTTCCCTATTTGTTCGGCCGAATTCTGTTTGTACCAATCCATTGTGTCTGAGAGAAGCGTACTTATAGTGTTTTGCTGCAAATGAGTAACAAACACCATGAAAATTACAAGTGTTAAGAAAATAATTAATATATGCCTCCATTCAAACCGGACTTCATGAAATTTGCTGGACAATTTCATAAACAAAACTCCTGATTATTTTACTTTACAGTCACTTTTTCACTTTTAATCTGGGCAGATGCGGAACCCAGAGCTTCTTCCACAGAAATTTTATTTTGCAATGCCTTGTGGAAATGACGCGCCATTATTTCAGATAAACGCGTATAATTATCCAGGAAAGGACGATGCTTTCCCCACTGAAGAAGTTTTTGGGTTTGAGCAAGTTCATTATGATTAAGTAGATATAAGCTGTCTTTATAAATTTCTAAATTGATCGGCAGATAACCGCCGGATTCAAACAGGATTTTTTGATTTTCTTTCTCAAACATGAAGTTTATGAATTTTAAAGCTTCTTCCTTTCTGTTTGAAAACTTTGAGATCATCAAGCTCCACCCGCCGAATACCCCCGAGGTATTGTTCCCTTCAAAATGGGGCATGGGTGCAATCTCCATGCTGGCAATATTAGATGTGTCTTTTAAAAAACTTTTATACTGTTTATGATAACCAACCCACCCTCTAAGGAATACGGCATTATTTTCATTTGCATAAATGTAACTATTGTATTCATCAAGACGTGTTACTTCAAAAGGCGAAAAATGATACCTGTGAATTAAATCCTCCATTAATTGTAAGGCCCTCACCGAGGAACGGTTATATAAATTTATTTGGCTTCCGTAAAAAATATTTTCACTTTCCTCAATTGAAAGCATTTCATGGTAGCAGCACATCATCCCCTCAAAATTATTCCCAGTAAAAATGTAGTATGGATTTTTAGAATTACGAAAACGGTTCCCCAGGGAAATAAATTCATCCCATGTTAATGAATTCTGAATTTTTTTTTCGATTATTTCCCCATCAGGCAGCTGCCTTATTATATCTTTCCTATAGTATAGAACGCCCATATCCAGAAAAAGAGGAAAGGCAACCAGATTATTATTATGATAACAGGCTTTTAATGCACTCTGATTAACATTATTTAAAATTTTTTCGCTAAACCGCTTATTCATGGCATAACCCCATTTGGCAAACCTTGGAATCCAAATCAAATCAACGGCGAAAATATCAATCCCATCACTCCTGCTTCTGAGTGAGCGCGTCAGGATTTCTTTTCTGTCGTTTGTTGTAAAGTGGTAGAAAGGAAGGTTAACCGGTATAACTTCTATTTCATTTTTATATTTTTTATTGAATTTTTTAATGATATGAAGATGAGCACTGGAAATATTATCAATATAGTAAAGTTTACGGACAGGGTTTTCAAGGAAAAGACTGACTTGAAACGGGAAATAGATAAAGAATATTATAGAAAGCAGTGAAACTAAAATTGTAATAAACCAAAAAGGAGATTTCTTTATTAATTCTGAAATTTTTCTCAATTCAGATCCTATGGACACTTTTTCTTAAGTATTCCCCGCTTTAAACTAAAAAATGGGCAGACTAATTGCAAAAAAATTGTAATGAAGATAGAGTTTAATTGAACATTATTTTCTGGAGGTTAAGGATCCAAGTTCATAAATTATATTTAGGACAATCAAATTGATATTTACATTGTTTTGAATTAAAGAGGATAAATTATCGAGCCTGGAAACAATATCGTCCAGTTTTATATCAGGAAACTTTGAATTGAATTTTTCCAGAGTTTCAAGATAGCCTTCGAAAAAATAATTTTGGGCACCCATCCTGAACTTTTGCAGATCATTCAGCCAAATTATAATCATCCGGATTAATAATTTTATCGTTTCAGGATCGCCCGATGATAAAAAAGATGAGAATTCATTTAAAGCCGAATGATATTTTCTTCCCAATGAATACCGTAAAATTAGGATTGTTTTATCTCTTAAATTTTCAAAATCATGTTCCAGCAGGCTTACTGCCGTCTGAACCGAGCCGCCCGCAAAAGGAGCTGCTTCTTCAGCTAAATTTTCTTCGGCATCAAAATATTTTATAAGAATATTTTTTATATCATCATTACTAAGGGGCTGAAAATTCAAAATCCAGCATCTTGATTTAATTGTTTCTCTCAGAAGTGAAGGAAATGGTGTTGTTAAAATAAAAACTACGCCTTCGGGAGGTTCTTCAAGATTTTTTAAAAGCGCATTTTGAGCCGCTTCATTCATTAGATGCGCATCGGAGATAAGAATAATTCGGTACTTAATTTCTGCAAAAGAGAAAGAAAGGAATTTTTTTATATCTCTGATGCTATTGATTTTTATTGTTGCTGCCCTGGGAAGCTTGATTTTATAATATGGATTGTCAATTTTAGTTTCCAGTTCTTCCCTCAGCAGCTGAATATCA
>JBLNGL010000656.1:0-2731 GCA_050264735.1 Ignavibacteria bacterium
ATTTTTATTTTTTTCAATCAGGTTATCTGCTGTTTCAACTGCCCTATTAAAATCTTCGTTGCTTCCATTAGATTTTAATATAACCATTTCAGTTCCTGCTATAGTTATTCCTTCTTCAGTATTACAAACTATTTTTTGTGTATCAGGGGATTATCTCCCGTTATTATGCCAATATTGTCCGCTTGTTATTTGTTTTATGTTTGTTCCGTCAGGGTTCATCGTATACAATTGCTCTTTCCCGGAACGGCTGGAGGTAAATAGAATTTTATTGTTGTAATCCATTTTGTTCAGTGAGGTTCACCTTAAAGGTGAGCCTCACTTGATTAGAAATGTTTAATACCAGAAATGAAACTGCAGCACGAAAGAATCGTTGTCCACGCTCGGATCTTCAATCTGCAGCCTGTACTGCGGACGGATTTCGATAAATGAATAGGGGAAGACCTCAAAACCGATTATCAATCTTGATACCGCGTCCGTTTCTAGGTCGCTGAAGGGATCAAACCTGTCGTATCTTAAAACGGCTTCCAATCCTTTTATTATTTGATATGCTCCTTCAATCATTAATGCGGTTGATGTTGAATCTATGTCGAGATAATCTTTTGCAACGTCAAATTCTCCGAGTATGGTGAATCCTCCGATTCCGAATCCTGCATAGCCGCCGAAGATATTTACATTACTAAAATCATTTAAGCTGTTTTTAAAATTTGTAAAGGAGCCGCCGAACATTAATCCCATCTCGTCTCCGACCTGGGGAGTAAATTGAAGGTTAGCCGTATAAGACGGATCAGTGTTCTGCTTATCAAAAGGAAATGTTATTGTTCTGGGATCGCTGTTCGGTTTACCGGCGCTGATTGTAAGCAAAGCAAAGTCGGAAAAGTAAAGTCCGGCTTCCAATCCGATTTCAGTATATTGAGGCAGGAAAATTAATCCCTGGCTTGCTCCCTGGGAAAAGAGCAGTCCGAAATCGCCTGCACGGGTATAAGCAGTATGATCATCAATCCGCAGTCCGTAGTTGGGAGAAAAGGCACCGGCTTTAATATAGCCCCCGTTCGGCAGGATTCTTGCCACACCATACCCTTCCCATATCTCCTGAATAAAATCATACCTGGCAAAAATGTTTATGTCTTCCGAAAGATCTACATTTGCATAAATTGACCCTGCCATCTTCTGGAAGTCAGTTTTATTTCTTTCACCGGAATACAAAAACTGAGTTCTGAAATCCAGGCCCAATGAAATATTTTCACCAATCATGTTGCTCATTTTATAATCTCTTGGAGAAGCCATGGGCAGCACATTTCTTCCGTAAGACCAGCCGCCTCTGTTTCTCATGTTTCCGCCGGTCGGATTCACATGGCATTCAGAGCATTGGGCATTCATTCTTAATGCAAATCTCGGCAAGGCAAAATCTTCCCCTGTTAAAAAAACAAATAAAATGAAGATAGAAAAGAATTTAACAGTTCTCATACACCTCCCTAAAATTTGTTGTTCGGTTAAATTAAAAAAGATTTATCAAATAATTTTAACTTTTTAATCAATTAATTTGTTCTTGAGACTTAGTTAACAAATTGAGATAAAAGTGCCAAAAAAATTTCGGCCTGCGTAAACCTTCAAGGTTTGGGTTGCATTAAGTGTTTTGTAACCCTTGAAGGTTCTAAGTCCCGAACCGGCTCGTAAATCATAAATCAACATTCGTAAATCTTAAATCCCGTATCTGGTATCCAGCCAAAGATATTTGAAATTTGAAAATCAGAATCTTTACTTGTTCTTTTCTTGGCGCAAGAAAAGAACCAAAAGAACATGCACTGAAAAAGAAATTCTGAAATTATACTTTATAAAGGAAATTCTATCTTAACATATAAAGAAAAATAACTCAGTCGCTCTGCTCCTTCAAACAGATTTTTCTTTTTGTCTTATTAATTCGTTGTTAGAAGTAACTTTCAGTATAATTTCGGACGAATTTCTTTTTAGGTGCGGATTTGCAAATAATGTCACATTTTTCATCCTAACATTTTATTCCTTTCGATCAATTTAATTACTAAGAATTTTACAAATTTGCTAAATTTTACTTGCGGCTCAATGATGACACTCGAGTATCCAGTATCCAGCATCCAACATCAAGCATCCAGTATCCGGAATCGAGAATCCGGCATCTTTATTTGTAAATCATAAATCAAAAAAACGTAAATCTTATAATTTGTTCTTGAGACTTAGTTAACAAATTGAAGTAAAAGTGCCAAAGAAATTTCGGCTTGCGTAAACCTTCAAGGTTTGGGTTGGGATTAGGGTAATTAACCCTTGAAGGTTCTAAGTCCGCGTCTGTACCCAGAATCCAGCATTCAGAATCTGCCATCTTTAATCGTAAATCTCAAATCATAATTCGTAAATCATAAATCAAAAACCGCAAATCTTATAAATTGTTCTTGAGACTTAGTTAACATGTTGAGGCTAAAAGTATCTAAAAGGAATCTCGGATTTTCGAATTTTATATATGGTATTAAATCCGCAATCCGAGATCCGCAATCCGAAATTTATTCTCATTGCTTAAATTCATGTTCTTCCTTACTTTTAACATCGTATAAATTATGAATATCGCGAAAGAAAATTTTGCTGAAAAAAATTTTAATTTTAGGCTCTACCGGTTCAATAGGGAGGAATACCCTCGATGTTATAAGAAATTTTCCGGATAAATTTAAGACAGCCGCCCTCTCAGTTAATACAAGAATTGATCTTC
>JBLNGL010000657.1:0-6175 GCA_050264735.1 Ignavibacteria bacterium
CTTGCATTGACTTCAATGATTCTATAGTCGCTCGAGTTAGGATCCAATGCATATTGAATATTGCATTCCCCCATTACTCCAAGCGCGCGTATTAATTTTATCCCGATTGAGCGAAGCTTAAAATTTTCCCGCGCAGAGAGTGTCTGCACCGGCGCAATTACAACGCTATCGCCGGTATGAATTCCCATCGGATCAACATTTTCCATCGAGCAGACTGTAATGCAGTTGTTGTATTTATCCCTAACTATTTCATACTCAACTTCCTTCCAGCCGTACAATGATTCTTCTATAAGGATCTGGTTTGTAAAAGAGAAGGCTCTTCTTGCTTTTTCTATAAGCTCATTTTTATCATTTACAATTCCGGAACCCAGCCCGCCTAGTGCATATGCGATTCTGAGCATTACGGGGAATCCGATCTCTTCTGCAGCAGCAATTGCTTCATCAAGACTGCGGGCAGTTTTGCTGACGGGAACTTTTAAGCCTGTTTCAATTACTTTATTGGAAAAAAGCAAACGGTCTTCAGTAGCTTGAATTGCCTCAATCGGCGTTCCTAAAACCTTTACATTATTTTTTTCCAATATTCCTTTTTCATACAGGTCCACGCCCACGTTTAATGCAGTTTGCCCGCCGAACTGCAGGAGTATGCTGTCCGGCTTCTCTTTTTGTATTACTTTTTCAACAAAATTTGTGCGGAGGGGAAGGAAATAAACTTTGTCCGCAAAATTTGCCGAAGTCTGAATAGTAGCAATATTCGGATTGATCAGAACAGTAGCGATCCCGTCTTCTTTAAGAGCTTTAATAGCCTGGCTGCCCGAGTAATCGAATTCACCGGCCTGCCCGATCTGCAGAGCACCTGAACCAAGGATCAAAACTTTTTTCGGTTTATTTTTTTTCATCATCATTTTAAAGCCCTCACAAATGTATCAAATATAAATTCACTGTCATCGGGTCCGGGAGATGCTTCGGGATGAAACTGTGCTGCAAAGAAAGGTTTGGAAATATGAATAATCCCTTCGTTGGTGCCGTCGTTTTCGTTTATGAACCATTCACGCCAGTCCTCCGGAAGTGTTTCGGTTTCCACGGCAAAACCATGATTCTGAGAAGTGATGTAGCATCGTTTTGTCCCCGCTTCATTGCACGGCTGGTTATGACCTCTGTGCCCGTACTTTAATTTATAAGTATTTGCACCTGCAGATAAGGCCATTATCTGACTGCCAAGGCAGACTCCCATAATCGGGATATGTTTTTCCATAGCTCTTCTTGTGTTTTCTATGGTAGCCTTACACATTTTCGGATCCCCTGGTCCGTTTGAAAGCACAATACCGTCTGCTTTTATTTTAAGAAAATCATAATCGTAAGGGACTCTAATTACCGTAATATTTCTTTTTAAAAAAGCCTGGATGATATTATTTTTTGTACCGCAGTCCACTAGAACCACTTTTTTCTTATTCTTTTTATATTCGACCGGTTCTTTAACCGAAACTTCATGAACAAGATCAAGCTTGTTTATATCTTCGAACGGTATTTCCTCCTTCTCGTCGAATACAATTTTCCCCAGCATGGTGCCGCTTTCTGGGAGCTTACGTGTTAGCATTCTTGTATCCACGCCGTAAATTCCCGGTATTTTAAATTCCTTCATCCAGCTGTCTAAAGATTTTTCCGCGCTCCAGTGAGAATATTCTTCTGAATAATCCGTAATTATCAAGCCTCTGCAATGAATAGCATCTGATTCAAAATATTTATACATGCCGTTCTCTTTCTCATAGCCTGGTACGCCGTAGTTGCCGACCAGGGGATAAGTAGAAATTAGTATTTGCCCTCTATACGAGGGGTCGGTCATTGTTTCCGGGTAGCCTACCATACCGGTATTGAAAACCACTTCGCCGTTTGTATTTTTTGGAAATCCAAAGCCGGATCCTATAATTTCCGTTCCGTCTTCCAGGATAAGTTTAGCCGTTTGCTTTTTCATTTGAGCCTGCCCTCGTTCTACCGTTTAAGTTGCAAAAAAATAGCCACTCAGTGAGTGGCTATCAAAAATAGTTCTCTAATTAGATCAATTATTGCTTTTATTATCGCCTTATATTCTTTCAATGATTTTTGTTTTTGAAATTTAAATATAAAGTGTGAATCCCTTAAATTCAATTTCAAAAAGAATAATTGTATAAAATATTAAATTGATATTAACTTTAATCACGTGCTGAAATTTTACTTGTGATCAAATAATAAAATCCTGATATTTGTAAAAATTAGTTGACATTATTCTATAAATGAAAAACCTGAATCCCCCCTCTGAAAAATCTCCTAAGATTTTTATCCTCGATACCAATGTAATTCTCCATGATGCATCCTCATTCAGGCAATTTAAAGAAAATGATGTTGTTATTCCCTTAACAGTCATTGAAGAGCTTGATCACTTTAAAAGAGGAAGCCAGGTTATCAATCTTAATGCTAGAGAATTTGCCCGTACCCTGGACTCTATGACAGGGAAGGCTCTTTTTAACGGCGGCATCCCGATGGGAAAAGGCTTAGGAAAAGTACGGATTGCTATTTCAAAAGGGATTAGCCCGGAGTTCCGGGAAATATTTAAAGAAGATAACCCGGACCATAGGGTGCTCAGCATAGCTTACGATTGGAATAAAAGATACAGGAATAATGGGAAAGTAGTCCTTGTAACAAAAGATGTAAATCTCCGCATGAAGGCGAAGGCACTTGGTATTTTGGCGGAGGATTATACAACCGACAGGATTGGAAACCTGGAAGATCTATACAGCGGGAATGAAGTAGTTGAGGAATTTGATGATGATCTGATAGTAAAACTTTTTCAGCCGCCTTATGAAATACCGGCCCAGCCTGTTTTAAAAAAGTACAAAATAGAAGCTGTTCCCAATAAATATTTTATTTTTAGAAATGAAAGCAGGTCAGTGCTTGCTTACCTTGACCAGGATACCGGCTATTTTAAAAAAGTTGATAAGAATGTTGCATACGGAATTAAGCCGAGGAATGCAGAGCAGACCTTTGCAGTTGATGCACTGATTAATAATAATGTTTCTATAGCTTCATTGACGGGTAAAGCCGGTACAGGTAAAACACTCCTTGCACTTGCCAGTGCGCTCCATGTTAGAAAAAACTACCGGCAGATATTTATTGCAAGGCCGATTGTGCCGTTAAGCAATAAAGATATCGGTTTCCTTCCAGGAGACGTACAGAGCAAAATAGAACCTTATATGCAGCCTTTGTGGGATAACATACGCGTAATCCAGGATCAGTTTTCAGAAACAGAAAAGCAGCACCAGCAGATAAATAATCTTATTAAAGAAGAAAAACTGGTAATAGAACCTTTAACCTATATAAGGGGCAGAAGCCTGCAGCGGATATTTTTTATTGTGGATGAAGCTCAGAATTTAACTCCTCATGAAATAAAAACAATTATAACAAGGGTAGGTTCGGGTGCTAAAATAGTTTTTACCGGAGATATTTATCAGATAGATCATCCTTACCTGGATTCACAGTCTAACGGGCTCTCATATTTAATAGACAGATTCAAAGGGCAGAAACTCTATGCGCATATTAATCTTGTAAAGGGTGAAAGATCTGAACTTGCCGAGCTTGCAAGCAATTTACTTTAATATCGGTTCCAGATTTTAAAAATCTGGCATATCTTTGTCGGAAGGATATAATGAACATGAAAAAATTTTACTTTCTTTCTTTCGTAATACAGTTATTAATATTTCCAGGGTGCATTGAAGTAAAAACTTTAATTACTGTGAATAAAGACGGCTCCGGCACTATCGAAGAAACTATGGTAATGAGTGAACAAGTTGTTGAAATGATGAAAGGATTTTCGGCAGCTTTTTCTTCCGATTCAACCCAGCAGCAGGATTTTAATATTTTTGATGAAAATAATTTAAAGGAGCGGGCCGGCAGTCTTGGAAAAGGGGTAACTTATGTTTCAGGCGAAAAGATTGAGGAGGAAAATAAGAAAGGTTTTAGGGCATTATATGCTTTTAAGAATCTGGATGACATTAGCCTGAAAAAAATTCCGCAGAATGACATACCGCTGAATATTACCGAAGCTGCAGGAAAAGATTTGATATTTAAATTTAAAAAAGGGTCTCCTTCGGAAATAATTATTGCATTTCCTGAAATGGAAGATTCCGCAAGCTTAAGCGAAGAGGGGACAGACTCAACAGCTGAGTTTGATTCGCCTGATTCCTCAGGAGATTCAACTTTTACTGAAGAAGCTCTTGACTTAATGAAAGATCTCAGTATTTCCCTTATTATGCGCACTGAAGGCTCTATTGTTGAAAGCAATGCTGCTTATATCGAAGGTCCGGAAGTCACTTTATTTCAATTTGATTTTAATAAACTGCTGGACAGTAAGGAAGATCTTCAAGAATTATTTAAATTGAAATCCCGGAATATGGAGAAGATAAAAGATCTCTTAAAAAATATTCCGGGAATTAAAATTGAAACATCAAAGGAAATATTCATAAAATTTAATTGATTCCAATGGGGAAAAAAGTTCAGGTTCGGTAATTCTACTTGAACTTGATCTTGAACTTGATCTTGAACTTGAACTTGATCTTGAACTTGAACTCTTGTTCCCTTAACCTACCTATAATTACTCTTCCATCCTTTTGCCCTAATAAGTATCCTCATGTTTATTTATTTTTCAGCTTGTTTCCATTAATTATTTTGGATAAATGAAGATTGCAGTTTTATTATCAGGCGGGGTTGACAGCTCGGTTGCATTAAGGTTATTAAAAGATCAAGGGCATGAGCTGACCGCCTTCTATTTAAAAATATGGCTTCAGGATGAATTTTCATTTTTAGGAGATTGTCCGTGGGAAGAGGATTTGGATTATGTTGGAAAGGTCTGCAACCAGGAAAAAATTCCTCTCCAGGTTCTTTCTCTCCAGAATGAATACTGGGAAACAATAGTTGCTTATACTATTTCAGAAATAAAAGCCGGACGTACTCCGAATCCCGATATGTACTGCAACAGCATAATTAAATTCGGACAGTTTTACAGCAAAATAGATGCATCTTTTGATAAAGTGGCTAGCGGACACTATGCAAATGCGGAGTATGATGAAAGTTCGGGCAGATATCTTCTTAAAACTTCACCAGATCCTGTGAAAGATCAAACATATTTCCTATCATATCTTACTCAGAAACAATTATCCCGTGCATTATTCCCTATCGGAAAATACAAGAAAAAAGAAGTCCGTGCACTTGCCGAAGATTTTAATCTTCCTAACAAAAACAGGAAGGACAGCCAGGGAATCTGTTTTTTGGGAAAAATAAAATTCAGAGAATTTATAAAACATCATTTAGGCGAATTGAAAGGGGATATAGTTGAATTAGGCTCAGAGAAGAAAATGGGTGAGCATCCGGGCTACTTTTATTTTACTATCGGGCAAAGATCCGGATTGGGTTTAGGCGGCGGTCCCTGGTTTGTTGTAGAAAAAAATATAAAAAATAATATCGTTTATGTTTCCCGGGAGAATCTTGCTTCCAGGGAAAAAGAAAAATTCCGGGTAACAAATCTTAATTGGATCAGCAGACAGCCGTCCGTGAATGAGAACCTGCTTGTTAAAATCAGGCATGGAGTAAAAAAAACTAGCTGCTCTTTTAATTTTGTTGATGAAGGGATAATAGAAGTAAAGCTAAAAACACCCGATGCCGGAATAGCTTCAGGCCAATTTGCCGTATTTTATTATAATGACCAATGCATTGGAGGTGGGGTTATTCTTTAAATCCTCCAATCTATTTACCCGCATTATAAGCTGCAAAAGCTGACAAATTACATTAATGCTGCCGAAAAAAATTATAAACTATATTGATTCCCTTTGTCCATTTTGATACATTTTTATTTAAAATAGGTAGCCTTTTTTTTGTTTTTATTTGATTTTGCAAGGCATTAGATTGATTTTCCATGGCATCAGAATTGGCTATTGACATGCGATTTTTCGATTATAGATCATCTTTTATCGTAAGGAAAATATTGTACCGGCAGTTTAGCGAAGATAGAGGGTTTTATATTCAAAAACATCCTAATATGAGCAAAAATTCAACTGTTTCATGTAATTACAAAAAAATTTTTTATACCATAATTAAAGATTATTTAATCTTTCCTTTAATCGCCATAATCTTAGGAATTGCTACCATATTT
>JBLNGL010000658.1:0-3861 GCA_050264735.1 Ignavibacteria bacterium
CCGGCAAGCAGCCATGCAGTATCAATTGTGGAAAGTTCGCAGTTCCATTCACGCTTTCCGGTCTGCATATTTAAAAAGTGATAATAGAATCCTTTGTACCCGGATGCATCAGGTTGAGCGCTTTGTTCGGAACCAATCAGAAATCTTAAAAGATTTACTGTCAGCTCCGCAGTTTTTTCCCTTGTTATCCATTTATGTTCTGCACCGATTGCCCAAACTGCGACACCCCAGCCGACAGCAGCAATTGAAGCAGGAGATTTTTCCTGGGATCTATCTTTAACCAGTCCGTTCTCAGGATTTATTTCATTTAAAAAATAAAGAAAGGATCTGTATTGAAGGGTATCTAGAAATTCTTGTTCATCTTGAGAGGGTTTGTATTGAGGAAATATGAATTGTGAAAAGATTAAAAAAAAGAAGAAAATAATTTTGTTCATAAGCCACCGGATTAAATTTATTATTCTTACTAGGAGCTTGTGAGTTATTCCCCTTCTCACCTTCTTTAAAGCGTATATCTATCAGCTTAGATTTATGATAAACTCTCATTAAGGTTTATTTCAATAGAACAAATTTTTTAGTTTTGTTAAAGTTTCCTGCATTAAGCGTATAAAAATATACTCCACTGGATAACGGGAACTGCGAAATAGAAAACGGAACATGATATTCTCCGGGAGGAAGTTCTTTATTAATAAGAACCGCTATTTCATTTCCTAAAATATCATAAATCTTTAGTGTAACCAATACGAAATCCGACCTGCCTGCTGATGCGGCAGGAATCCGAAATCCGAAATTAGTTTGCGGATTAAACGGATTCGGATAGTTGTCGAATAATTCAAATGATGCCGGCTGCTCCGCTGTTTCTTCTTTTACATCTACCGTGGCCGAATCATATACAAATCCGATCGCGTCAAGCATCGGCTGAATTTCCGGATTTGCCATAAAATTATTCCATAGAAGCTGAGACCTGTAATTCTCGATCATTATTATTATCGGGCCTTGATCAATAGCAATATAACTATCTGCAAACCATCCTTTAGTCAAGTTAAAAGCATCTTTGAAACCATAAGAATCCCATAGACTTGAACCATACTCATAAAAAAAGCTTTTTAATGCATCCATAGATTCCTTTGGAGTATAAGGGAATGACGAAAGAGCCGCAGTAGGCGAGATAGTTCCGTTATCGTTATTTGGTTCATGTGCCGTGTAATAAACCGGGGGCGGACTGTCGCTTGCGGTTAATCCCCAAGTATCCGCGTCGTATCCTAAAAAATTTCCCGGATTGTCGACGCAATATGCCCGGTTAATTAAAGTAATATTCCTGCTGTTCAAAAAATAATTTGTATATGCATCTTTTTTATTTCTCGGATCAAAACCCAGGAAGGAATAATGAGCAAAGAAAAGAGGTCCGCCGTAATCGGGACCTACATCCAGCTTGATTCCATAAAATGTTTTACCGTTTTTATAACCTGCTCCTGCCCATCCTTCATGATACAATGAAGCCGGTACAGGGTGCGACGGGGAAGCAACCGCAAGCAGATAAGTAATCATAGTTTCATTAAAACCTCTTATGGAATGATTCATCTCCCATTGAAAATCAGGAGACCAATGCCAGTAAAGAAAAGTATTTATTGAATCTCTCCTATACCAATCCCATTCAACGCCTTCCCAAATAGAGGTAATTAAATTTCTGATTTGTTCTTCGTCCGGATTGTTTTGATTAAAATACTGCCGGGCTGTTAATAAACCTTGAATTAAATATGCAGTTTCGACGAGATCGCCTCCATTATCTTCAATATCACTATCTCCATCGCCGTTATCTGCAAACGGGATTGCATTACCCGTAGTGCCGTTCATCCAATGCGGAAACGCACCGTGAAATTTGTCGGCTGTGCTTGAAAGAAAATTTAAAATTTTCAACATTCTTTCTATTGCCTGATCTCTATTAATAAATCCGCGTTCAACACCGACGAGAATTGACATTATGCCGAATCCGGATCCTCCTATTGCAACGATATCGCCTGAACCAAGACGTTCCCGGATTAAGCCGGAAACCGGATGGGCATAATCCCAGAAATATTTAAATGTTGCACGCTGAACTGTATCAAGCAGAACAGTGTCGGGGGCGGAAACAGTTGATGCAGCTGCTTCGCTGCTTAAAGCCGATTCATTTCCTTTTAAATCATATGAAGAAATTTTATAACTGTAAGTTTTGGGAGGTGCACCGATATAATCATTGTAATAAGTAGCATTTTGGGGAGCAGTTCCGATCACTTTGTATTCAGCTCCATCAGAGCGGTAAATTCTGTATCCGGCTAAATCGGAATCGGTGTTTGCCGACCATTCCAGGAAAACGTGAATAGTATAACCGGTGGCAGTAAAGTTTTCAGGCACCGCGGGAGGAGTGGTATCCGTATCTCCGGCAGAAACCATACGGATCTCATCCAGATAAATTGTATGCAGGCTGTTATCGGCACTTGCCTGGCCAAAATAAATTGTTTTAATTTTTGTAAGATCAGCACTCCCCGGAGAATTTACAAATGGGAGAAGCGGGACTGATACTTTTACCCAGTTATCTTCGGAAATGCCGCTTATAAAATTGTTCAGCCTCTGTTTAGGTGTTTTATTATTCTGAATGTCTTCAATATAAATTGAAGGAAGCTCCGATGAATCAAGAATAGATGTTGAAAAAGCATAGAATGTAATTGAATCTTTGAGAGTAACATCGTGAGCAATCCAGCCGGCTTCGGCAACTGCCATTCCCCAATCACCTCCCGCAATTGATCTCCATCTTAATCTCAGAGAATTAGCCCCTGAATATTTAATCCCTGTTTCTACAGGAAATTTTGTTTCATTTGCTAGAACAAGAATGCTCGGGGAAGTATAAAAGCCAAAACTGGGATCATAGTAAGTGCTGTTTGGACTATCAGTGAAGAAAACATAATCCTGAGATAAAACGGATACGGAAAAAAATAAAATGTAAACAACGACTAATTTCATAAAGATAAAAATGCTTTCAAACTGATTATTAAATGCCATTCTTCATGAAGTCATACAAACAATGCGTGATTGCATGTAGGCATGATTGCATGAATTCATGCAGCCTCCGCAAAATAGAGCAGGCATGCATTCATGCAATCTTACTCTGGCCTCAGCCTCATTCACGGATTTAATTTTTGCCTCTCCTTCCATACCTCATACCATCCCGAATATTGTTCGGTAACCGGCACAGCATAAATTTCACCGCCGAAGCCCATGTATCTGACCACCACTAAATTAATATAAGAGTTCTTAATATTTTTTAATACATCTTCATAAATTTTTACTCCGTATTTTTGAGCCAGACCGGCATTATATTCATTCACATATTTTTCAAATTTCTCCATTGTCAGCATCAGAATTATTTGATCCTTAACATCTGAATAATCCATTTTGTAACCAGCAGTATCCTCCTTTTTATCGAGAAGCTGAAATACGGAATAACCTTCATCAAGCTTAACCGGTCCGTATATCTGTCCTATTGACATTTGCAAAGCAATTTTTCCTAATTCACCATATTTCGTTATATGGAAAAAACCGAATTCGCCTCCCTTTTCTTTTAAACTATCTCGTTTTGTATACTTTTTTGCCAGCTCCTTAATATTTTTTCCAGCTGCCAGTTCATTCATTACGCTTTCAACTACACTGAGACTGTCCGTCAGAACCTCCGCAATATTTACCAGGGGCAAATGAATATTCAGGTCTTTATTCTTCTTATAAAGAGAGTAAGCTTCCTCTTCACCTACTTTTATAGAATCAAACATATTCATCATCAGCATTTTGGATAGATAATAATCTTTCCACATACCGGTATATTTTTTTACATCG
>JBLNGL010000659.1:0-4764 GCA_050264735.1 Ignavibacteria bacterium
ATGGTAGTTTGCTATTCAAAACAAACAGCCATCGCACAAACCGAAGTTAAAAAACAACTTGTTCCAACAGTAACAATTCCTGCTCCTCCCGGCTCCAAAGGATTTGGTATGCCTCAACCCAACTCAAACGTGCCAAGAAGACCAAGAATAAGTGCAAGTGTAACAGAGCCTCGTGAAATAGTCAACACGGTTCTTGATTCACTGAATATGAGTGATCCATACATTCTTGCGGATGATGCTACTAAAACATATTACCTCACAAGCAGCGGCGGCTGTATTTACAAAAGTAAAGATCTGAAAAATTGGAGCGGACCTTACCCGGCTTATGATGTTAGAGGAACATGGATGGAAGGAATTAACTTTGTTGCTGCTGCTGAAATTCATAAGATAAATGGTAAATATTATTATGCTGCTACCTTTGGTGATAGAAAAGAACTTGTTGATGTTATACCGCCCAGATACAATGTTTACCGTCATCAAACAATGATTTTAAGATCGGATAAAGCTGAAGGACCGTACAAACTTTTCAATCCTGATCCAAATTACGATTATCTTCCTCACAGCTGGGATATTATTGATGGGACAATCTGGTATGAAGACAGTGTGCCGTATTTTGTTTTTGTCCGTGAGTGGATGCAAACGGTTGATGGTACGATCGAATATGTAATGCTTTCACCTGATTTGAGTAAAACAATTACCGATCCTATCGTCCTATTCCGCGCAAGCGAAGCTCCATGGGCGCTTGAAATGGTTGGGAACGAAGAGATGACATTTGGTTTAAAAATTCCTGGTTGGGTTACCGATGGACCGGAACTTTTCAGAACAAAAACAAATAAACTTGGTATGTTATGGTCAAGCTGGGGTGAGGGGCGATATTTGCAAGGTGTTTGTTATTCTGAATCAGGCAATGTGGAAGGTCCATGGATACAGGAAGAAAAACCTTTGGTAGGAAACAATACCGGACATGGAATGATGTTCACTACATTTGAAGGAAAACGGCTGCTTGTTATTCACCATGCTGAAGGCGACGGACCCCGTAAACCGCAGCTTTATGAGATAGATGATTCAGGGGATAAACTGGTACTTGGTCGGAGATATAATCCCTAATTCATTTCAGGGTTTTACAAATACTGTTCTGTTATATATTTTATAAGTTTCAAATATGAAAAAACTTTTTCTATTTATCACACTTCAATTATTCTTTTCAACTTATACTTTTGCACAGAATCTTTTATCACCTATTTGGAAAATCAGCTTTACCGATACTTCCGAAACAAATCCGAACCAAATTAACACTTCCGATTGGAATGATGTCAATCTGCTTTTATCATGGGAAAGGCAGGACTATTTCTGGTATGATGGTAACGGCTGCATCGTAAATGAATTTTCTGTACCTGATGAATTAACCGGCTCAAAATTAATTCTCTCAATTGGTTTAGACTGCGATGTTAAAAGCATCTATGTAAACGGAAAATTTATCGGCGGAAATCTGCCAAATCAATTCTGGTCTAACCGGGGAGCGAGGACCGAATTCATTTTTCCTGATGATTGCCTTTTAATAGGGAAGCAAAATAGAATAGTAGTCTTCATTTCGAATCTCTCATATACCGGTGGAATAAGCTGTAATTTCTGCAGTATCTCACCAATTGGAATTGAATCAAACCCGGAAGTTAAAATTGAAATCCCGGTAAAGGATCATTTATACTTTGTTGATGAGGTGAATTCATTCAATATAAAATATAATGCTTCAAACAAAGGTAAAATTATATTATCAATTGTAAATGACTTCCATCAGTCTTTCGTTCAAAATGAATATGAAGTAGAAAAGGGGGAAGGGAATATTCAATTTGATTTTGGTATCGCTATTACTAAACCTGGATTTTATGAGTGCGTCGTAATCATGAAAGACGGCGGGTATTCTTCTGATGTAAGATGGTTTGCACTCTCGCCTGAAAAAATAGAATGCACAAACAGCACTGTCCCACGATTTAAGAAATATTGGGACGAAGCACTTGCCGAGCTGAAAAAAGTTAAACCGGAATTCAATTTGATAAAAAAAGACAGTATGTGCACTGATAACCGCGATGTGTACGTTGCAGAGATGAAATCGCTTGGCGGATTGACTATTCGCGGATACTATTTTGTACCTAAAACCGCAGGTAAGCATGCTGCCGTTCTGCATGTACCTGGTTACGGACAAGGATACGAGGACCGCAGAGTTTTCTTGGAAAACCGTGATGATGTAATTGAACTGGCATTATGCGTACGCGGACACGGAATCAGTGCAGATGTTTTCAATCCAGGATTTGGTGTTCCCGGAGTATGGGGATATAAACTTTGCAGCGAAACTGAGATTGCATATCGGGCAATTTATATGGATTGTGTCAGGGCAGTAGAATTTTTATTGAGCCGTTCCGAAGTCGATGCTTCCAGAATAGGTGTAATGGGTGGAAGTCAAGGAGGTGCATTAACTTTAGCTACCGCCGGACTGTGCAGCGGTAAAATTAAAGCATGTACATACTTCGATCCGGGTCCCTGTGATCCGCGCGATCATTTTAGAATCCGAACTATGTGCAATAGAGAATTTGAAAACTTTCTAAAATTCTATAACAACGAGTGCACATTCGAAGACGCGCTCAATGTATGGGATTTGATTGACACGAAAGGGTTTGCTGAATCGATAGTATGCCCGGTCTTTTTTGTCACCTCATTATTCGATGACGACATCCCTCCGCATTTAGGTTTTTCCGCTTACAACAGAATTTCAGCACCAAAAAGCTTTAAAATATATTCCGAGCTTGGACACCTCAATAATAAAGCTCATGGTGTACAGATGCAATTTCTAAAAAAACAACTGGGATTTTGAAAATGTAATGCATTGTTGCTAAGATTTGATCAGCAATATTAATAATGTAGCTTCTCACGATATTTAATTCGCGAGCCCGTCAATTGAAAATCCTGATGTAAAATTGTAAGTTTTAATGGATTATAAAATTAATCACCAAAAAAAACAAACAAACGGAAAGAATATGAAAGCTTTTATTACATTTCTTTTATTGTTAGTGCTCAGCATAGCCGGTAAGGCTCAAAAACTGGATGGCAGCTGGAAAGGTACGATGACAGGACCAAACGGAGATTTTGAATTACTTTTCACATTTAAAGTAGATGCAGATTCTTTGAGCGGGAATGTTACATCGGAAATGGGATCTATACCGCTTGAAAAGGGTAAGGTAAATGGAAATGAATTTTCATTTGCTGTCAATGTCAATGGGCAGATAATTAGCAATACCGGAATTCTGGATGGTGATACTATTAAACTCATTGCTCCTATGATGGACAAAACAATGGAATTAAGCAGGGTAAAAGAAAAAACTAAAATTGATGGTAAATGGATTGGTAAAGTCAGTAGTCCCCAGGGAGATATGGAATTAACATTTACCTTTAAAGTGGATGGATATAAATTAACAGGTAAAAATTCTTCTTCTATGGGTGAAATTGATTTGACAAATGGGATTGTAAACGGAAATGATTTTTCATTTGATGTTGATTTGCAGGGAATGATCATTAGTCATAAGTGCAAATATCTTGATGACGATTCAATTGATGTAAAAGCTGCGGTTATGGATCAAGATATAGCGATGAAACTAACAAGAGTGACTCAATAGACTATCTTATGTTTTGATTAATTCATAAACGGCTTTTCTTTAAAAATTATTTTAGAGTAACATAATGAAAAATAGATTTTTTCTTTTTCTCTTGATGGGAATTCTTTTGACCAACACAAGAATATTTGCACAAGATCCGGACTTTTACATTTTCCTTGCCTTTGGACAATCAAACATGGAAGGGGCCGGCAAAATTGAACAGCAGGACAAATTGGTTGATAATCGGTTCCAGGTATTGCAATCTGTCGATTGTCCGGAACTTAATAGAACAAAAGGGAAATGGTATCCTGCTGTTCCGCCTTTATGCCGCTGTAATTCAGGCTTATCACCGGTTGATTATTTCGGCAGAACTTTGGTCGCAAATCTTCCGAAGAATATCAAAGTAGGAGTTGTTAATATTTCTGTAGCAGGATGTAAAATTGAATTATTTGATAAGGATAATTTTCAATCTTATACTTCAACAGCGCCTTCATGGATGACTAATATTATTAAAGAATATAATGAAAATCCTTATGCCTATCTTATTGAGATGGCAAAGCTGGCACAGAAGGATGGTGTGATAAAAGGTGTTCTTCTTCATCAGGGGGAATCAAATCCAAATGACAACAGCTGGACCTTAAAGGTTAAAAAGATTTATGATAATCTGATTGAAGATTTAAATCTTAATCCCGAATCTGTGCCATTACTTGCGGGAGAAACTGTGAATGCTGATCAGGAAGGAGTTTGTGCAGGAATGAATTCATTCATTGCAAAACTGCCGGAAGTAATTCCTAATGCTTATGTAATATCTTCAAGCGGTTGTTCTGATGGAACGGATAATTTACATTTCAATGCAGCCGGGTATAGAAAATTTGGAATACGTTATGGAATAAAAATACTTTCTCTTTTGGGATATGAAGTTACCGAACTGGAACCAGTTAAAGTTGAAGAGGGATTATTACAAGGAAGAATCGAAGATGGGTTGACCGTTTACAGGGGAATTCCTTTTGCGGCTCCACCAATTGGAGAATTAAGATGGCGCGCTCCTCAACCTCCGGCAAAATGGGATGGTGTGCGGCAAGCTTATAATTTTGCACCCGGTCCTATACAGGGTTGGGAC
>JBLNGL010000660.1:0-5516 GCA_050264735.1 Ignavibacteria bacterium
GAGGATTTATTGATGCACTAAAAAATTTCGGCATCGAAGCAGATCCGTCCTTGATCGTTGGGAATAATTTCGGGGAAGAGAACGGTTATATAGAAATGAAGCTGCTTCTGAAAAGAAGCAATAAACCTTCAGCCGTCTTTGCCGGCAGCAATCTCATTTCTCTTGGTGCAATGAGAGCATTAGCTGAGGAAAATTTGAAAATACCGGATGATATTTCAATGATCTCTTTTGACGATCAGCCTTATTCAAGATTCCTGGCTACGCCGATGACCACTGTTTCCCAACCGAGCAGCCAAATAGGACAGCTAGCTACAAAAATACTGACTGATTTAATTGAGAGTAATAAGCAGTTTGAACCGAAAGGGATTCTGCTGCCGACTACTTTAATTAAAAGAAACTCTGTAAAAATTATTTCTCATCCTGAACTTGAAGTAAACGGCAAAGATAGTGTTGTCATTTAAATCCTATCATTAAAGAAACACGATAGTCACCATATACTATGTAAGTGACCAGCAGGAACTGCGCTTAGGCTTTCCAAATTTAAACGGGAGATTAAATTGAAACGGGTATTAAAATACATATTCCCTCTAATAATCTTTTCTTTATTACTTTTCAGCTGCCGCAGTGATAACGGTAAAGTAAAATCCGGGGAAACTGAAGTTATTTTCTGGCACAGCTTTATTTCTTCCACTGTTCCCGCACTGAATGAGCTGGTAGACAAATTCGAAAAAGAAAATCCCGGCATAAAGATAAAACCTCAGTATATTCCTTCCGGGGATGCATTGATTCAAAAGCTGATTACGGCGATTCAAAGCAAAACCGCACCCGATATTTCCTGGCTCCATTCCGATTTTATCGAAGATCTTGTTGAAGCAGATGCCATTTATAAAATGGATCATTTCATCAGCGGCAAGGATGGAATTTCCAAGGAAGAGCTAAATGATATATATCCGGCGCTTTTGAAATTTTCCTCATGGAAAGGAACGCTCTACAGTCTTCCGATGGAAGCTACAAATCTTGCTTTATTATATAACAAGGACATATTTAAAAAAGCAGGATTGGATCCGGATCATCCGCCGAAAAACTGGGATGAATTGGTAGAGTTCACAAAAAAATTAACAATAGATAAAAACAAGGATGGGAATTTCGAGCAGGTTGGATTTTTTGTGCCGGTTTTTCCTGCAGCGGGTCCGCTTGGATCATGGATGGTTTGGCAGTTTATGCCGTTTCTTTGGCAGGCTGGGGGAGATTATGTAAAT
The DNA here is from genome assembly GCA_050264735.1 of Ignavibacteria bacterium. GTDB lineage: Bacteria > Bacteroidota > Ignavibacteria > Ignavibacteriales > Ignavibacteriaceae > DATKLQ01. The sequence continues at coordinate 1,260 of JBLNGL010000660.1, forward strand.
GATGAGCAGACTAATGTCCTGTACAGCAGTGATGCTGGTGTGCGGGCTTTGAAGTTATGGCAGCAGCTTTATAAAGAACAGAATTTAAAAACATTCACGAATCTTTTTGAAAATGCTTTTGTTTCGGGAAATCTGGCAATGGCAATGGACGGTCCCTGGAATCTTCCCAGGTATAGTGATCTTCTTAAACATTTAAATTGGGGATTTGCACCTTTACCTGCCGGTCCGAATTCGAGTGCAACAGTAGTAGGGGGAGAATATCTTGCGATTTTTAAGCAAAGCAAAAACCCGGGTGCCGCATGGAAATTTCTTAAATGGATGATTCGTCCTGAAATCCAAGCTTTCTGGTCAATGAAGTCTGGATATCTTCCGATTAGACATGCGGTGTCAAATGTACCGGAATTTAAGAAATATCTGGATGAACATAAAAACTTCAAGGTTTTTGTGGATCAGATGGAAGTCGGACGGGTCCAAAAATCTATCGATTACGGCGGACTTGAAGTCAGCCTGAATCTTGCTGAAGCAATTGAGAGAGTTACGGTGGGTAATATGGATGTTAAGAAAGCATTGGATGAATCGGCGGAAAAATCAAACAGACTTTTAAAAGAAGCTAAAGAGAAGCATGATTAATACTGTTCCTGAGATCCAAAAAGAAAAAATTATTGCTGAGCCCGGATTCTTTAAAGGAAAAGTTAAACTTCCTCAGGATAGGAGAAAAGGGGATTTTCTGCCGGCAGTATTCTTCCTTTCACCTACACTTATTATTTTCAGTGCATTCATTTTATTCCCGGTGTTTTTTTCGTTCTACTTAAGTTTTCAGCAGTGGAACATGTTCAGCGGGGATACGACTTTTATCGGTCTTGATAATTATATAAGGATGTTTAACAGCGAAGAGTTCTGGAGCGTCCTAAAGAATACGGCAATATATACTTTCGGGACTATTCCGCTGAATATGGGGTTTTCTCTCCTTGTTGCATACATTCTTCACAAAAAGATATTAGGAAAAAAATTGTTGAGAACATTATTCTTTGCTCCTGTAATTATCTCTCCCGTAGCTGCGGCTGTAATCTGGCGCTGGCTTTATGATCCTAATTTCGGCCTTATAAATTTTTTTGTAGGAATCTTCGGCATCAATCCTATTAATTGGCTTAACGATACGGTAGCGGCAATGGCAGCGCTTATAATTATGGGAGTATGGAAAACATTCGGGATAAATATGGTGCTTTTCGCCGCCGGTCTCCAGGCAATTCCGGAACATTATTATGAAGCAGCAGAAATAGACGGGGCAGGGCAGTGGACAAAATTCCGGAACATAACTCTACCGCTTCTTGCGCCGACTACATTTTTTATAATGGTTATGTCCATAATCAGCTCATTCCAGGTTTTTGATATTGTGTATGTGCTTACTTCCGGCGGTCCCCTCGGATCTACAAAAGTAATGGTTTTCTACATTTATGAGCATGCATTCAAATTTTTTGAAATGGGTTATGCTTCTGCAGTGTCCTATATGCTTTTTGCAATTCTTTTTATGCTTACTCTGATCCAGATAAAATATATGAAAAACAGGGCTTACACTTTCGGATGAAAACCGGGAAAAAATTCCAGGCATGGAAATTTATAAAGCAGTTCTTTGAGCATTCTTTTATTTATATCCTTGCTCTTTTTACAATTGCTCCCTTCATCTGGATGATCCTGACATCATTAAAGGACATGGGAGAAATTTATGTTTATCCTCCTCAATGGCTCCCGGAGAAATTTCATTTTGAAAATTATGCTAATGTTTTCGAAGCGGCTCCCTTCGGAAGATATTATGCGAACAGCTTAATGGTTGCACTCGTTGTTACAATCGGTCAGCTTATAACCTGTTCAATGGCGGCTTATGCTTTTGCCCGATTAAAATTCAGGGGAAGGAATGCTTTGTTTCTTTTATTCCTTGGTACAATGATGATCCCATACAATGTGACTATGATTCCCAGCTTTATGGTTCTTTACTGGCTAGGATGGGTGGATACATACCAGGCTTTAATCGTTCCAGGACTTGCTTCGGCATTCGGAACCTTCCTGCTCCGCCAGTTTTTTATTACAATTCCCAGAGAGCTTGAAGAAGCAGCATTCATAGATGGAGCCGGCAGACTTACGGTTTTAAAAAAAATAATCCTTCCTTTGTCAAAACCGGCATTGGCAACTTTGGCCATTTTTACTTTCATGGGTGTTTTTAACGATTTTATCTGGGCGCTGATTGTCCTGAATTCGGAAGAATTGAGGACTGTACAGCTCGGATTAGCAATTTTCCGCGACCGGTATTTAACACAATGGGACTTATTAATGGCCGGTTCGGTTACTGCAGTGCTGCCTATTCTTATAGTATTCTTTTTTGCACAGAAATATTTTATTAAAGGTATTACCCTCAGCGGTATTAAGGATTAGGATGAAATTTGTTTTAGTATTTGTTCTGATTTTAATGATTAGAATTTTTTCTCAGGATATTCCTTCAACAAGTTCCGGTGATTTAAAGTTTTATATAGATTTTTCAGCCTTCAAAGGAAAAGAAGGTAAGACCTACCAGGAATTTTATCTGATGATTCATGCCGATCAATTAAATTTTGTAGGAGACGAAGATAAAAATGCTTCATTTAAAGTTTCTTCCATAGTTAAAAACCGGAATGAAGAATTAATCTCGAAACAAGAATGGCTTACTGATGCCCTTCTTAATCGGGATTCCGCTGATTTGAAAAGTCTAGCGGTTTATGATCAATGGTCGGAATTTTTAATCCCGGGTGTATATAATATTTCCATAAATATCGTTGAACAGGAACATAATACTTTAGGCGTAGCCGATTTTGAAATTAATGTTCCCTCATTTGGAGATGATAGTTTATCAGCCAGCAGTATTGAGTTCATTTCAAGAGTTGAGGAGAAAAAGGGACAAAATCATTTTGAAAAGAATGGGAGAATCGTAATACCAAATCCCTGGAGAAGGTATGGACTATTAATACCGAAACTCTCTTTTTACTACGAAATCTACAATATCAAAAAACCGGCTGATGATAAATTCCTTTCAATAGATTATACAATTATTGATAAGGATAATGTTGAAGTAAAGAAACTTTCCGGAATAGAAGTAAAAAAGTCGGGCGGAAATATAAGCATAGTCCATGCAGTAGACTTGGAAGGTTTAAATTCAGGCATTTATATCTTGAAGGCAAACATACACGATCCGGAAGTAAATCAGAAATATACTCTTACAAGATCATTTGAAATTATTCAGATAGATTACCTTTCAAATAATCCTTTATTAACTGAAGAAGAAGCCGAAATCGGGCGAAGACTTCTGGAATATTTTGCCACTCCCTCAGAATATAACTTATTCAAGACACTTTCTTTACAGGGTAAAACAAAATTTCTTCTGAATTTCTGGCAGGAAAAAGATACTTCACCGGATACGCCTGAAAATGAGTTCCTGGAGAGGGTAATGCAAAGGTATATTTATGCAAATAAGCACTTCAGCTGGGGAAACTCCGAGGGCTATAAAACGGATAAAGGCAGAATACTAATAAAATACGGTAATCCGGATGAGATCAAAACCTATGCATCAGAAGCTGATTATGCACCTTACGAAATCTGGGATTACACTGAAGACAGGTCATACATTTTCATCTTTGGGGATATAAATTCAAATGGAAATTTTGTTCTCCTTCATTCTACAAAAGAAGATGAAGTTTCCAATTATAATTGGAAAGATTATTTGCGTGCCTTTTAGAAAACTCACAGTTTGAAAATGAAAAATATATTTCTGTCAGCATTTTTTCTTCCTTTAATTATTTCTTCCCTCATTATACTTTCATGTAATGAAGCTGATGAAGGATTTGCACCGTATGCCGGTTCGCCCGAAATGTCCGGTATTACAATTCAGGATGGCTCTTATAAACCTGAAATGACCTGGCTTGGTGGTTATGTTTCGGTTGTCGGAGTTAATTACGGATCAAGGGCTGCGCTCGATCCTTCATTAGTATTTCTTTTGTACAGCGGAGGGAATAATATTTCATATCCGGTTACATTTGGAGAGATTCCCCAGGGCGCCCAGGATTTAACTTCACAGTACGGTGGAACCAGAGTTGATAATTTAATTGAAGACAGCACTTATACTTTCTGGGTTATGAAGGAAACGGAATGGAACCAGATTTCATCATTGACAGACAAAATTCTTATCTATGATTCTACACTTTCCTCTTCAATTCAAATAAATGGAGATACAAT
>JBLNGL010000661.1:0-2533 GCA_050264735.1 Ignavibacteria bacterium
TACGGACTCTTTCGAACTCTACATTGGAGAAGATCTTTACAGGCTAATCGACGGGGGGGCGGATATTTTCCTGGAATATGGATTCATTCAAGTCTTAACCCAAAGGTATATTGGTTCAGAAGATATACTCATATCCGTAGAAATTTATGAGATGAAAGATTCCTCCGCAGCATTCGGTATATTTTCTTTATTTACGTTCAGAACGGGAAAGCGCATTGAATTTAATACAGACGCATTTGCCGGAGATGGATTCTTATTATTTCAAAAGGGGAAATATTATGTGAGCTTGTCCGGGAATGAATCTTCTGAAAGAATACAGAATGGATTGATTAAAATCGGCGAGTTTATCGAAAAAAATATTGAACAAGCCGGCAAGCCATATCTTGTAAGCATATTCGATCAACTGAATTACTCAAGAATTGCCTTTATAAAGGGGAATCTGGGATTATATAATCTCAGCAATATTGATTTTGGGAAAAGTATTAGAGTTGAAGAAGGAGTATGTATCAAAGAAGATTCCTCAATCAATTTCGTTCTAATGTACGGGTCTGAAGAAGAATGCGCCGAGAATTATTCTGCTTTGATCAGCAGGTTAAAAAATAAATCAGATTTTTCATTTATAAATTCGGAAGGATCATCATATTTTTTTAAAAGCAGTGTAGAGCAATATTACCTTATAACTTCTCACCTGGAGTACATTATAACTTCAATCTCTGCCGATTTGAACAAAACATCGGAAGCTGTGAAAAAAATTATTCAAGTGCTTGAATAAAATTGAGGACAACAACCTGCTTAACTTTTAGTACACTTAAGCTGCTTTTTGTAAAATTTAGGTGAACTCAGAAAATTGAATTTGGTAAACAAGCAAAAATCTTAACAAAATAATGAATTGAAAATGGCACTAATATTGGAATAAACAGGAGGTTCTGATTCATTAAAAATAAGGGAAGGTGGAAAAATGAAATATTTAATAATTATTACGGTTATTCTTTTTTCAATATCAGCAGGAATAGCTCAGACTAAAACGGAAGAAAAGAAAAAAACTGTTACAACTTCTGAAGGGGATACGGTTATAACTGAATCCGAAACCATTTCCACGGAAGAGGATATAACTCCAAGATCAGAAATGATCGTAATTAATCCGCTCAAATTTTTATTGTTTTATAATATATCTTATTTCCACAAATTTTCAGATAAAACTGCATTCGGAATAGGTGTGCAGATGCCTACTTTGTCGGATGTGTATGGATTTGGTGTTAACGCGGAAGTACGCATTTATCCCAGAGGAAAGAATCTTAAGGGTTTCTATTTTGCCCCGAATTTCTCTTACAATCATCTTGAGTCAGGTTCAGATGAAACCTCTCCAATCGCTCTAGGGATTTTAGTAGGGTGGCAGTGGTTTCCAGGAACAGATTTTGCGATGGGCTTAGGTATCGGAGTTGACTATTACTTTTCTGCATCGGGTAATGATGATTTTGAAAGTTACAATGGAGCTGCCCCGGCTCTGCGGTTCGATATCGGCTATGCCTGGTAATCGCCGGCCGCTGATTTTCAGGGTGCTGCTTTAAAACAGCACCTTCCATTTTCTCTTCTCTTTTCCCATGAAAATTTAAATATTAATTCATCGTCACAGATTAAGTGATAATTAAATTTCTATATTATTAATGCTAAAAAACCGGAGGCTGCAAAATGGGAACAAGAAGAGACTTTTTAAAGAAAGGCGGAACTGCGCTATTTTCAATTATTCTAGCTGAAAAAATTATTGCAGATCCTTACCGAAAAATTATAATCCCCGAAATTGCTCAATTTGCTCCCATAAAAATTAACGGCAAAGTAAAGAGTTCGGGCAAGGGAATTTCAAATGCCGTAGTGTCTGATGGAGCTTCAATAACCAGAAGCAACGGCAACGGCGAATTCGAGATTGTATCAACCAACGAGGAAAAATTTATTTTTCTGTCGCTGCCTGCCGGTTATAAAATTAATACATCAGTAAAAAAAACTGCGGATTTTTACAAGAAAATTGTCCCGGATAAGAATAGGGAGATGTTTGCCGAATTTGATATTATAAAAGATGAAAAGAATGATGATGAACATTCATTCCTCCTGCTTGCCGATCCGCAGACGCTCGATGAGGAAGATATGAACCACTTTCACAATGAAACTATACCGGATATTCAGCAGACAATCAAAGAAATTCCGATTGATTTCGCCGTATCCTGCGGCGATTTAATGTTCGATAATCTTGACCTTTTCCCTGAATATGAAGACGGGATCAGCAAAACCGGAATTCCGTTTTTCCAGGTGCTGGGGAATCATGATGTGGAAATCAAAACAAAAACTGATGAGCAGTCGGCAAAAACTTTTGAAAGATTTTTCGGACCTGCATATTATTCATTCAACAGAGGAGAAATACATTATGTGGTTCTCGATGATATATTCTGGTTCGGCAGTTATATAGGATATCTCACAGAAAAACAGCTCGCTTGGCTGAAAGCAGATCTCGATCAAATTGAAAGGGGAAAAACCGTAGTGG
>JBLNGL010000662.1:0-3452 GCA_050264735.1 Ignavibacteria bacterium
AATAATGATTGCCGTAAATGATAATGATACATCAAAGGAGTTTAATTTAAAGAAAGTCTTAACCCAGCTTGGCAAAACAAAAATGTTAAAAAATATTTATTCCGGCGAAAACATTAAAATATCCGGAAATACTAAAATCAAATTGAAACAAAATAGTATAAGTTTCTATAAATTAGTTAATTAGAGTTTTTAATTAATTCAAAATATAGGTCTTTAATATGCTCAGAATTCAGAGAAAATTAACAAATTCATTTTATATAATTCTAAGTCTGCCATCCACTGCAATGGGATTTGCCTTATCAATTCAAATTGCCGCACTGAGCTGGATTTTAAGTACAAAATATAACCTTGATATACATGAGGTAGGAATCGTTTGGGCAGCGGGACCGTTGGCAGGAATTTTCGGGCAAGTAATAATAGGATTGATAAGTGATAAAGTATGGTTTTGGGGCGGAAGAAGACGCCCTTTTATTTTAATAGGCGGAGTATTAGCTGCATTAATGCTTATAGCATTACCTAATATTGATAAAATAAATAACTTTCTTGGAATCGGCAGTTTGATATCGGTAGCAATTGTTATCGCTCTTACACTTGATATGGCAATTAATATCAGCTTCAATCCCACAAGGTCAATCATTGCGGATGTTACTCCTGAAGGCGTTGCTAGAACTAAAGGTTATACATGGATGCAGACAATTTCAGGATTCTTCGGCGTCTTGGCTTATGTAATCGGAGCGTCTTTTGGGAATTATATACTGATTTATTTTGGAGTACGACTTGTTTTGCTATTCTCAATTATTCCTACTCTTTTTATTAAGGAAGAAAATGAAGTTAAACTAGAAGATAGTCACGGGATTGAGAATAAAAAGACAGCATCTCGAACCCACTGGGGACAATTATTCAGAATTTATTTAGCACATGGTTTTTCATGGCTTGGTATCCAGACTATGTTTGTATATATAATTGCATTTATACAGCAGAAGCTTTCACCGCTCTCAGATAATGAAACAGGTCAAATAATTTCGATTTCATTCGCAGTTTTAAATACTATCGGGTTCATTCTGCCGGCTCTTGTGCTTGAACCTGTTTCCGAAAAAATCGGAAGGGTAAGAACTCATCTGAGTTGCGTTGCCGTAATGTCTCTTGCTTATTTCGGAATTGTTGCACTAGGCAAATCACCGGTGATTCTATATCTTCTTATGTCTGCAGCTGGAATCGGCTGGGCAGCAGTTGTCAGCCTGCCTTTCGCAATTATGTCTGAGAAAGTCGACAAAAGCCGAATGGGATTTTTCATGGGAATATTTAATCTCTCCGTTGTAATTCCTCAGCTGATTGTCAGCTTATTTTTTGGAACTATAATTAAAGATGCAGTTGATAAAAACATTATCTTCATCATAAGCGGTGTTTCTTTAGCCATATCCGCAATTCTCTGGCTGATGGTGAAGGAATCGGCAGCATTTAAAGCACCGGAAAAAGTCCCAGTTCTGGACGGACATTAAAAATTCATTTAACGCATCTTTTCGGCCTTGCACCTATCGACTAAGATTTAAATAAATATTTTTTATCCGGGGTATTGACTATATGCTTAATGAATTTTTAAATTAAGCAGGCATTGGATATTAAAAATTAACCGATTGGACTCTTCAAACGTATTGTTGAATATAGAATTGATCCTTATGAAGAAACAATTTCCCCCGGTCCCGCGTCTGAGAAGGAATTATCAAAAATCATTTGAAAAAATCGCCGGATAATGGATTTTATCCCATGAAAGATATTTCCCGGTTTGTGATTATTGATGACGATCCAGTAAATAATGCCTTATGCAAAATGATAATTAATCTGGCTCTGGGAAAAATGGATGTTAAGACGTTTACTCTCCCGGAAAAAGGATTTCAATTTATTAAAACAGAATATACAATGAATATGAATGGATCAACTTCTATAATTCTTTTGGATTTGAATATGCCGATAATGTCCGGCTGGGAATTTCTTGAACATTTTGAAGAACTTGATGAGGTTATTAAAAAACAGGTCAAAATATATATTCTTTCTTCCTCTGTAGATCCACGCGATAAAGAACGAGCCGGCAAAAATAAAAATGTTGAAGATTATATCATGAAACCACTCACTAAGGAAATTGTCTTAGAAATAACTTCATAAATGGAAATCCGGTTGCATTCTAATTGTCCTTACTATATTGGAAAAACTTTATTTCCGCAAATTCTATTATATTAAAAACTATTTTATCTGATATAAATCACTTAACTAAGTTTCTTTCAGAAAATTTTATTACTCTTAATCACAATTATCTTTATATGTGATAAATTAACTCCACTTTTCAAATAAATGAATTTATGTTTGCAGTGTTATACGATGAAGAACTAAAAAGATACCCTATAGTAACCGTCCGTGAACTCTCCTTCACCTGAGTTCGGATTAAGATTGACCGGAAGAAACAGAATTTTCTCAGCCGGTCAATCTTTTTTTTTAATATCCTTAATACTTCTCCATTCCATAAAACAATTAAAAGAAATACTTCGAATTAGTCAGCGAAATTTCTATTTTTGGATAGTTATAAAAAATTTCTCTGATGCTCTTTTTTTTTCCTTAGATTTGAAAAAATAAGATTTGGTTGAAGAAGGTTTTCTTAATTATAGCAACCTTCCGTTTATAATTCTTGATATTTATAAATATACCTTGCGGCATGCAAATTGAGTTCCGTAAAGCTTTACGTCCACTATCTGATTTAAAAATATAAAATTATGCTTTCATGAGTAAAATTCACCTAAAATTAAATAGGTTTTTTGTTTATTCATTCATCCTATTTATTATAATTTTTTTAGGTCTGATAATTAATTACTATAACGATGAAAAAAACAATGAACGCAGGGAAAACAGAGAATATATCCAGACGCTCGCAAAAATAAAATCATCCGAAATAAAGCGATGGTTTAATGAAAGACTTTCCGACGGGGCTTACTTATTTTCAAATTTTTATTTAAAAGAAAATCTTCCTAAGCTGGCCGCTTCACCGAATATAAAAGATTCTATAAAAATTGCGAAAGTCGTGGAGACTATGTTTAAGAACCACGACTATAAAAACATTTTCATAATTGACTCGGATAAAAAGTGTCTCGTCTGCATGAATCCGGATAACTTGGATAACTTTATTGCAGATTCAGTTAATTCGACTTTAGAGAGCGGGAGCATAAAATTCAGCAATTTTTATAGAGATCCATCCGGCTCCCAAATTGATCTTGATATATATGTCCCTATCGTAAATCCCGGCAAATCTTCATCGATAATTATATTAAAGATTGATCCCTCCAAAATTATTTTCCCCATGGTGAAGAACTGGCTTATCAACAATTCTTCAGGCGAATCATTTTTAGTTTATAGAGAAAAAGACAGCGTAGTTTTTATTAATACTCTGAAATTCAATAAATCGGCTC
>JBLNGL010000663.1:0-3451 GCA_050264735.1 Ignavibacteria bacterium
TTCGATACGGCTATGGTTACATGCAATGGATGTTAGGAGGTAATGCCGTTATTATGCTGCTCTTTATGATTAATGCAATTTTCCGAGGAGCAGGCGATCCAGCAATTGCAATGCGTGTACTCTGGATTGCAAATGGATTTAATATAATCCTTGACCCGCTTTTTATTTTCGGCTGGGGTCCTTTCCCGGAATTAGGTATTGCCGGAGCCGCAGTTGCAACAAATATCGGCAGAGGGATCGGGGTGCTTATTCAATTGTGGCTCCTCTTCAACGGCGGAAAACATATCCGTGTACTTCGTTCTCATATTTCAGTTAACAAGGAAATTATCTTACGGATAATTAAAACATCGTTGGGCGGAATCGGGCAAATGATTGTTGCAATGACATCCTGGATTTTTATAATGCGCATCTTGGCTGAATTCGGAAGCCACGTAGTTGCAGGAACAACAATTGCCCTGCGGACAATGATGTTCACAATGATGCCTGCCTGGGGTATGTCCAATGCAGCGGCAACACTTGTCGGACAAAATCTTGGAGCAAAAAAACCGGACCGCGCGGAACGCTCCGTGTGGGTTGCCGGCTTCTGCAATATGATTTTTTTGATTTGTGTAGCTGTTGTATATTTTATTTTTAGTGAAAAACTGGTAGGGCTTTTCTCTGACGACTCAAGAGTAGTTTCCGTTGGTGCAGAGTGGCTGCGCATTGTTTCATATTCTTATTTTGTCTACGGATGGTGGATGGTAGCTACTCAAGCCTTTAATGGTTCTGGTGATACGGCAACTCCGACAAAAATTAATCTTGTATTTTTCTGGATGATCCAGATCCCCCTTTCATATTTGCTCTCAACAGTTTTAGGTTTTGATTATTCCGGAGTTTTCTGGGCAATTTTTGTTTCGGAAACTTCAGTAGGTTTATTTACCCTATGGCTTTTTAAAAAAGGAAAATGGAAAAATGTGGAAGTTTAAAATCTTCAATTACTGTTCTTCTTAAATTTACTGAAGTCATCAATATCTACTTTAAATAATTTGTGAGATTAAGCTAATTCATAATCTGGTTTTTAAATTCCTTTGGACTCATACCTACAAGAAATGATTCTATTCATCATATAAGGAATCCTTCAAAAGCAAATGATTACAAAAAACCCGAATGAATTTCCAATTATTTTCTTCAAGAGTCAGAAGAAATGGAGAACCTGGCTTTTAAAAAATTATTCAGAATCAAATGGCGTCTGGCTTCGTTTATATAAAAAAAATTCCGGTATGAAAAGTATTAATTATGATCAGGCACTCGAAGAAGCACTCTGTTTCGGCTGGATTGATGGACAAGCAAAGAGTTATGATGAACAATCTTACCTGCAGAAATTTACACCGCGGCGCAGAAAAAGCATCTGGTCTAAAAGAAATACGGAGCATGTCGAGAGATTAATTAAAGAAGGGAAAATGCATCCGGGAGGGCTTGCTGAAATTGAAAAGGCAAAAGCAGATGGAAGATGGGCGCACGCGTATGAATCACCGGCTAACACGCAGATTCCCGATGATTTTTTAAAAGAGCTCTCAAAAAAACCCAGGGCTTTAAAGTTTTTTGAAACACTCAACAAAACAAACAGATATTCAATTGCCTGGCGGCTACAGACAGCCAGGAAACCTGAAACACTTCAGAAAAGAATAGCAGCTATAATTGATATGATGGAATCAGGGAAAAAATTTCATTAAATAGTTGAAAATAGGATATGATAAAGCAAAAAAATAAATTTGAAACAATAGATGAATACATCAAAACCTTTCCTGAAGATGTGCAGAAAATTTTGCAGAAAATTAGGGAGACTATTAAAGAAGCAGCACCCGGTGCAGAGGAAGCAATCAGCTACCAGATGCCCACATTTAAACTAAACGGAAACCTGGTTCACTTTGCCGGTTACAAAAATCATATCGGATTTTATCCTACACCGTCCGGTACCGAGGCATTTAAAAAGGAAATAGCTGTTTACAGAGCAGGAAAAGGCTCCGTTCAGTTTCCGATTGATAAACCGATACCAATTTCTTTGATAAAGAAGATTGTAAAATTCAGAGTTAAAGAATCTGCTGAGGCCGGAATAAAAAGTTCAAAGAAAAAGAAAAAGTAAAAATCTTTATGTCTTCAACTAAATATCTTGCTCTGCTTAGAGGGATAAATGTAGGGGGAAATAACATTATTAAGATGGCAAATCTTAAAAAATGTTTTGAAGATATGGGTTGTATTAATGTGGCAACATTTATTCAAAGCGGTAATGTTATTTTTAATTCAGATGAAAAAGATAAAATTAAACTGACTGTAAAAATTGAAAATGAACTGTCTAAAACATTTAATTATAATTCCCGGATTGTTCTCATTACCGATACACTGCTGAAGAGTGTAGTTAAAAATGCGCCGATAAATTTCGGAAGCGACCATTCTAAATACAGGTATGATGTAATCTTTTTAAAAGCACCTCTTACTTCTAAAGCAGCAATGAAAGATGTTAAGATTAAAGAAGGAGTCGACAATGCTTATGCCGGTAAAAATGTACTTTATTTCTCAAGGCTTACAGCTAAAGCAACCCAAAGCCATTTACCAAAAATCATGACTATCCCGATTTACAAGAATATGACAATAAGAAATTGGAATACGACAACTAAATTGCTTGCATTAATGGAAAAAGAAACCGGAGAAACTTCAGCTTAATTGAAATCTTTTGTCTTGAATCACCTGCCGGAAAAAATCTTCCTCATACAGTTTCAAAATTAAAATCTTTCAGATAGTTTTTCTCGATCTATTCTAATCATTTTCAAAAGTTTTTTTCATTAGATAATTAATTCTGCTGATGCATGTGATTAATCCTTATTGGCGGAATCAACCCTTCAAATTGCCGCCGGTACACCTTTAAAAAGTTATTTTGCAGACTTATGTTGCAATAAAATTACTAAGCATAACAATCATCTTAATAATCATTTTGTATCTGAGTTAACTATTTAACAAAGAAGAGAGCTTTGAGCATGACTATTGACAAAGAAAAATGGTCCAGTCAAAAAAGAGCCTAATAGATAATCAATTTTAATAATTTAATGATTGGAAAGCTTCGTGAGCAGGAATAAAAAAACAATTGAAAAATATATTGACGGTTTTAATAAAGCAGACCATGAGCAAATCTTGTCATGCCTGACTGAAGATGTTGAATGGAAAATACCCGGCATGTTTCATATATCCGGAAAGGAAGCCTTTGATAAAGAAATAGAAAATGATGCATTTGAAGGTCTCCCGTTCGTTACTATTAACCGGTTAGTTGAAGAAAATGATGTTGTTATTGCTGAAGGAAGAGTTAAAGTTAAGAAAAAGAATGACGGCTTTCTCAATGCAGTATTCTGCGATGTTTTTGCGATGAAAAATGGAAAAATAAGAGAGCTTGCTTCTTATCTTATTGAAGAAAAATAAAAAT
>JBLNGL010000664.1:0-2704 GCA_050264735.1 Ignavibacteria bacterium
AAACATTCGGCTTAAAAGAAAATTTATTTATTTCCAGAGCAAATTGATTCTGCTTGATGTTGGCAAATGCACTCAGAGATAAATTGATGTTGCTTACCATCATTTTACCCGAATTAGGAGACTTGAATTCTTCGTATGAATTATTGTAGATGTAATCTCTTAAAGAAAAGCTTACATTCGTCAGCTTAAAATCCGCAACTTGAATTGTAAAAGGAAATTCTGATTTTGAGGTGTCTTCTTCCGACGGAGGAAAGAGTTTGGTAAGATTAATTCCGCCTGTACTGTCTTTAATCAATGAGACTGCGGCATTTTTCAGCTCAAACTTCCGGACATAGATGTTCTTTAGAAGCAGTCTAAGGGGACTTGTTTTTACCTCAATCGATTCTGCTTTAAGAAGAGTATCGGACTTCATTGTAACAACGGTATTGCGAAGGAGCAGCGAAGTAAAAATCGTACCTTCGATTTTTTCAAAATAGACTTTGCCGTTCAGTGCGGAGTTTGCTTCCTTCAAAACAAATTCGCGAAGGTATTCCCTGAACGTTGAAGTCTGCGTTATTCCGAATACAACTATTAAAAGAAGCAACAGACCGATTCCAATATAAAGGAATATATTCACGATCCGGTGAAGAAGGTTTTTTTTCTTCACTACCTGGAGTTCTTTTTTTTTCTCTTCTTCTGCCAATTTTTAATTTTTTGTTCTAAATCTTTAAAGATAAATTTACGGAATAAGTTCTATCCGGAAATTGATTTATATTAATCTGTTTTTTTTCTTAAGGTTTACTTATATAACGCTTTAAAATCGAATTGATAATTTTTGAAGTACTTTGACCGCTTACAAAGTCAATTGTTTTAACCGAACCTCCGCTTTTTTCGACAACATCTCTTCCGACAATTTCGTTAATCTTCCAATCTGAACCTTTTACTAAAACATCCGGTTTAAGTTCCTCTATTAGCTCCCCCGGAGTGTCCTCATCAAACAATGTAACAAAATCAACCGGCTTCAGATTAGATAGAATAATACATCTCTCATTTTCAGGAACTATAGGTCTTTTTTCTCCCTTAATTCTTCTTACTGAAGAATCGCTGTTAATTCCGACTATTAAAACATCCCCCAGCTTTTTTGCTTTACTTAGATAATCGATATGACCTGAATGGATCAGGTCAAAGCAGCCGTTTGTAAAAACTACTTTCCTTTTTTGTTTCTTAAGCTTATTTCTTATTTCAATTATTTCAGATCTGGTTTTTATAGCTTCCATTTCAGGATTGAATTATAATTTTTTTAAACAATGGAATTCTTTTTATTATCCTTTATTATAGTGCTTATAAGTTTATTAATATCGATGGGGACAATTCCTACTTCTTCACAAACAATGCCTCCGGCATAATTGGCAAGGAAGGAAGCTTCAATAATATCCGAGCCTGCAGCAAGAGCCATTGTTAGGGTGGAAATAACCGTATCGCCGGCTCCGGAAACGTCAGCAACTTTCCTTGCTTTAGTAGACATTCTTTTTTCAGGTTTGCCTTTTTCAAAAACTGCAATCCCTTCCTCTCCCAAAGTCAGAAGCACATTCTTAGCATTCAACCTTTTAAGGATTTTATTTCCGGCTCCGGAAACATCTTCATTATTCCGGATCTTCATTCCCAGCACATCCTCGGCTTCCTTCCTGTTGGGTTTGAAAACGGTTACATCCTTATACAAAAAGAAGTTATTAAACTTGGGATCGACTGTAATCAATGTATTCCTTTTATTTGCCAGTTCGATAATTTTTTCAATAAGCCCCGGTGTGAGAACTCCTTTATTATAATCTTCGAGTATTATCCCGTCGAGCTCATTAATATGCGATTTCAAAAAAGCATAAATTTTATTTTGAATATCCTTGCTTATATATTTTTTACTTTCCTTATCAATCCTTACAACATGCTGGTTGTGTGCAATCACCCTGGTTTTTGCAGTTGTGGGACGCGATTTGTCCGCAATAATTCCCTCAGCAGAAATATCTGTTTCATTGATTAATGAACTGAACACCGAGCCGTCATTATCACAGCCGACAACGCCGACGGGGAACGGTACGCCGCCAAGCTTTAAAATATTCAAAGCAACATTTGCAGCACCGCCGAAACGGAAGAATTCATTTCCTACTTCCACAACAGGAACGGGGGCTTCGGGCGAAATTCTTTTAACATCACCCCAAAAATAACAATCAAGCATCATGTCCCCCACAATGCCGATTTTTTTACCTTTAAAATCCTTTTTAAGACTTTCAATATTTTTAGACGAAATATTTATCATCTAATTCCTTTTAATTTTAATTACGAACTTTTAAAATAATGATAAAAAAGATGGGTCAAAAGATGGAATTCAATGACTCCGAAGTGATCCTGATGATAAAATAATTGGTTTAACCGAAGTATTCAGCAAAAATCAATTTGTTCTTTTTACAGGCGCTTTAATCTTAAACTCTCCGGCGTTTTTGAAAAAAAGTGTAAATTCATAGTCCGAACCTTCCTTTAAATCCCGTTTCAATCTGATCAGCATTACATGATACCGGCCAGGTTTAAACCTGAATGTTGATTTTCCTTTTATAATTACGCTCTCAACTTTGCGCATCCCCATCTTGTCCCCATTTTGATATGTCTCATGAATTTCCACCAGCTTGGCGATATCCGATTCAACTTTATATAAAGCTGCAGGATCATCCGTATT